>DATLWA010000069.1:0-9293 GCA_035576905.1 Gemmatimonadales bacterium | reverse complement strand
CCCTCTGAAGACCAACGTCCATCCGCTGTCCGCGCTCTCGAAATTGTATTCGACTTCCCTGCCGCGCCGGGCGCGCGAAAACGAAATCGTGTTGGTGCCAACCGGAAGATCCGCGATGCTCATATTCTCCCATCCGGTCGGCACGTGCGGATCGAACACCACGGTCTTGTTGATCGCATCCGGCTGAATGCCGAACACATGCTGAATCAGTGGCAGCACGACACCGTAGCTGGTCCAGGCGATGGTGAAGCAGCCCTCGTCCGGCATCATCTCCGAGATGGAACCGGGTAGTTGCCGATTGAACGTCTGCACGATCTTGTCGACGTACCACAGCGCTTGGTCCGTGCGGCCATAGTTGCCTTCCGAGACGGCCTGGACGCCGGTCGAAATGGTCATCATCGCTTGCTGTTCGACCGCGGACAGAAACGGCCCGTACGCCCCGACATTCTCCCGCCGGATCTTGTCCAGAAAGGGTATCGCTCTCGCTCGCGGGGCGATGCCCGTCTCCAGCGGCGTCGTGATGACCCAGTTCTTGTTCGTGATCCAGCCTCTGCTGTCATCCGGCATGCTGGCGAATTTCCGCTCGAGCTGCTCGTAGTAGGCGATCAGTCGCCGGTCGTTGGGGGTCAGCCGGGACGCACCCTTCAGCTCGATCTGCCTGATGGCCCCCTGCGCGACGCTGACCGCCTGCGCCCTCGTGCCGTAGAAATCGGCGTAGGAACCTTCGTCCGCGATCCAGAAGCGTTCATTGATTCTCGTTTTCAGTTGTGCTGCCAGTTGCTGGTATCGCGCGGCGGCGTCGGGCTCGTGGAGCACGCCGGCGACGCGCGCGGTGGCTTCCAGCGCCTGCTCGGTATAGACGGCCACGTCGATCAATTCCGCATTGAGGCCGGAGACCTCCATGATCCCGTAACCCTCCGGGAACAAATCCTTGTTCTGATCCATGTCGCCGAGCAGCCAGTCGAGACCCCGCGTCATGGCCGGGTACATTTCTCGCGCGAAATCCAGGTCGCCGGTCCAGTCGACTACCTTGCCGACCGTGAGGATGAACTGAGCGGTTTCCTGGGAATTGCCGGGATTGGAAACGGCGCCGTTGGTCGTGATCTCATGCACAATCCGGCCGTTGCCGTTGGCTTTCATGGACTGATCCCGTAACAGGCGAAGTGTTTGCTTGGCGAGATCGAAATCGCCCGTCGCCAGCAGCGCTTGCAGCGAATAGGTCTCCGTTCCGAACCACCAGGGGTATTCCATAAAACCGGCCCCGAGGCCGCGGCCGATGCCGGGCACGTCTCGGACCAGCCACTCCATGTTCACCTTCACCCAGCTGTAGACCTCCTGCCAGCGCCGGTCGGGAATGCGCACTCTCGCCCGATCGATGATCGAGCGATAGCGCCGCACCTTCGCCGCCAGCAGGCTGTCATAGGTCTGGGCGAGATCGTGGTAGGTGTTGAGCGCAGCGCCTTGGTCTGTCGCCGAGCCCGCGATAACGAACGTCAACGTGGTAGTGCCGGCCGGGGCGACCGACAGGCGGTATCGGGACGCGGCGGTGACTCCCATGCCGCTCGTGCTGATCGGCGCTGGATGCGCGACTGGTTCTGCATCCGCGGCGGGCGTGGCCCCCCACACGGCGAACCACGGGTGCTCGGTATCATGCGCGACGAAGGCACTATCGGTCGCTTGCCACGCGACGGTGTCCCGCGCGTCGGTGATGTCGAGGTGCTCCGAAAACCACACGGGGCGGAGATCCGTCTTCACCGCGAATTGAAAGCTCAAGTCCCGCGAGCGATGCGCGCGGTTGGTGAACAGGTACTGCACGATCAATCCGTCGTGGCCGTCGGGACTGAACTGAAAGCGCTCGATCTCCAGGCTGTCCAACGCCCGACCATATCGGAGCCGATTGCCATACGGGTAATTGACGAATTCGACGGCGCCCGAGAGGGCGCGGTCCTGGTGGGTCGTGAGATCGCTCACCCGGGCCCAAAACCCGTCGATCAGTTTGATCGGGTGTAGCCACAAGCCGCCCATTTCGCCTGGCACGTGCCCACCCAGGTCCGGGAAATCCCCGTCCTGCGTGCCGATCAAGTAGGTCCGGTCGCCAGCCGTGACGTAGGGCTGGCGCGCGTGGTGCCCGTGGTTGCTGAGTCCTGCCAGGATGGGCGTGGCGTAATCGGTTTGGGACAGCAGCCGCTGCGCGTTCGTCAGCGCGAAGCAGAGAGCCAGCAGAACAGGACGACCCACGCGCAGCGGCGCTGCCATCATTTCTGGGGTGCAGGACGCACGACGGGCGTTCCGTCCGACCACGTGCGCGTCGGGATGAACAGCACCTGCACCGGCCCGTCCGGATCCCCCGCTGACCCGTCGATGATCGGCGCAGTCATTCCGCCCGCCCCGAACGTGGTCGGCTTGACCGCCCGAGCGTAATAGAACATCAAGTGCGGCATCCAGTGCGGGTCGGCGTCGTCGGAGAGATGCTGCAGGGGCGACAGCATGTACGTCATCGCGCCGGCGGCGGGCGGCGTGAACCGCTTGGCCGCATATCCCTGGTTGATCCGTGCCTTCAGCTCGGCGGGCGTCGCCCCCGCCAGCGCCCATTCGATCTGCGCCAGCAGCACGGGGAGGACGGTGCGCGCGGCCGGTGGGTTGAAGCAGTGCGGCGCGCTGATGTGCGGATTCCAGAACTGCGGATCGTCGGGCGCGGCCGAGAACGACCGCATCACGAGACACGTGAACCCGTTCGTGCCGCGCGCCGCTTCGATGTAGCCCTTGGGCGTGAGCACCATGACGGTGGCGTTCGCTGAGACATCCGCGGGCGCCGCGGTGCGAGCCAGCGCGATTTCGGCCGCGCGGTCGGCCATCAGGTAGGAGGTGACGTCGCGCGCCTTCTGTGCGCGGAGCGCAGGGACGGCGACGAGGGTGGCGATGGCAGCGAACGAGCGTGGGTTCATGGCGACTCCTTGAGAAGGGTGAGTGCTTCCTCTTCAAGGATATCGGCTACCTCTTGCACCGCCAGCGTCGACGTATCGACCACGCGGAGGCCGAGCGTTTCAGCCTGCCCGCGCAGATACGCCGCCCAGGCATCCATGCGCTCGGTCGCCAGCTCCGGCTGGCCGCGCTCGCCGCGCAACCGGGCGTCGCGGACGTTGGCCGGGCAATCGAGCAACAGGATGCGCGCGCGGCGGATGCCGCGCCGCGCCAAGTGCGGCTGGATAAAGGACGGGCGGGTTTGCCCATCCAGGACCGCCAGCTCACCGTTAGCTGGATCCGCGGCCAGCCGGTCGATCCATTGTTTGGTCATTTCCTCCTGCCACCGCTCGCCACCGCCCCAGTCCCGCTCCATCACTTCGGGGCTCGGCACGCCGATACTGTCGAAGTAGTAGCAGCGGACGTTGGGCAGGGAGCGCGCCGCTAACGCTCGCACGGCGGCGGTCTTGCCGGCGCCCGAGGCGCCGATCACGAAGAGCATGGCGGGGGCACGGGAGGACACGTTGGCGCACAAAGGGAATTCTGCCGCTAGTCCACGCTCTTCGGCGGGTTCGCTATCTGGTGTGCCAGTGCCTCCATCTGCCGCTCGCGCAGCCGCGCCCAGCGTGGGAGCCGGAGCGCGCCGGTCACGATCATCGCGGTACTCGTCGCCAACAGAAAGACGAGTCCGGGAATCGCGTCGCCCAAGTGCCCGCCGATCGCGCTCGCAATGCCGAGCGTCGCCGCCACCCCGAGGAACGCAAAGCCAGCCCCGATGGACGCGCGCGCGGCGCCGTGCACCGTCCGGAAACGCAGACGGTGGCCCGTGTCGGTCGGCTCGAGCAGGACCTGCAGGTTCCCGTTGGTCCACTGCCGCAACGAGCCGTCTGAGCGGGTCGCGCCGCGCGCGTTGAACACCTCGCGCAACTGGACGACCAGTCTCTCCCACTCGTGATCGCTGAGCCGGCGATTGAGGTTCACGGTGCGCGCCACACCCATCGGGAGTCCCAGAAACGTCCGCGCCGGCGCCCCGCGGCGCGCGTCCAAGGCTTGTACGGCTTGCGCGACCGCCTCGGGCGCGATGCCGACCTCACGGCCGATCGCCTGCAGCTCGGTGAGCGTCAAACCCTCATCGGAGGGCACGTCACGCTGCGGGCTCTGAGGCCCTTCGGCCGCGGCGCGGAAGATCGCCGCCATCTCCTTGTCGTTATAGCGTCGCTCGGCCATGTCAGGAAAGTATGCGCTCCGCTCCCTGGGGTGAAGCAAAGGGCCACGCCCGCGTCCGCCAGGACCAGAGCGCGAACGCCGCGATCCCCGCCGCCAGCACGCCCAGCCCGAAGAGCAGCACCGGCGGCGCCGTCGTCGCGAAGACGAACAGCCAGCCCACGAGCGCCACGCCGAGGGGCAGCGGGTAGAGCCAGATGCGATACGGCCGCGCCAGCTCCGGCTGGTGCCGCCGCAGCAGCGCCACGGCGCCGACCTGGCCGATGAACTGCACGGCGATCCGCGTCACCAGCAGGGCATCGATCACCGCGCCCAGCGGCAGCGCGCTGCAGACGATCGCCAACACACCCATCACGACCAGCGACACGTGCGGGAACCGTCCGTGCGGATGCACGCGGGCGAACACCTTGAAGAAGTAGCCGTCGCGGGCCGCGGCGTAGGGAATGCGCGAATAACCCAGGAGCAGCGCGAACACCGAGCTGAAGGCGGTCCAGAGGACGAGCAGCGTGAACCACGCCGCGACGCGATGGCCGTAGATCTGCTGCATGAAGATGGAAATGACGAAGTCGGACGCGGCGTGCTGTCCCGCGGGGACGAACGTGCGCCACGACACCACGCCGATGACCGAGAGGTTGACGGCGAGATAGATCACGGCGACTGCCACCGTACTGAAAAAGATCGAGCGCGGGATCACCGTGCCCGGATCGCGCACCTCATCCCCGATGTAGCAGACGTTGTAATAGCCGAGGTAGTCGTATACCGCGATCCGCGACGCCGCGCCGAGGCCGACCAGGAAGCCGAGGGAGAAACGGAAGGCCTGGGGCGGGAAGTCGAAGGCGCGGTGCAGGTCGAAGTGCAGCGCGCCCGTCACCACGACGGCGACCATCGTGATCATCGTTCCCACCCACAGGCTCAACGTGATGGCGGCGACCGTGGTGATGCGGCGATAGAGGAGGGCCACGTTCAGGATCCCGACGCCCGCCGCGATCGCGAGCCCGCCACGCGAGGTGAGGCCCGTCCAGATGTAGCCCGCATACTTGGCGAATCCGATGTAGCCGGAGGCGATCTCCAGTGGTCCACTCAGGATGAATTGCCAGATGAACAGGAATCCGACGAGGCGTCCCCAGGTCGCGGACCCGTATCCTTCCACCAGGTAGCGAAACGATCCGCCCGACCCCGGCAGCGCGGCACCGAGCTCGCTCCACACCATGCCGTCGGCCGCCACGAGCACCAGCGCCACCACCCATCCCAACATCGCCTGCGGCCCGCCCAGCGCCGACATCAGCAGGGGAATCGTGATGAACGGTCCGATTCCCATCATGTTGATCATGTTCAGCGCCGTCGCGTGGACGGTGCCGAAGCGGCGAGTGAGCGTCTCGGCCATTCCCGCGATCAATACAACAAATACTTCGCCCGCGCCTTCCGAAACTGCGCCAACGCCGCCGTCCATCCACCCGCGATGCTCGTCGCACTTTTCCCCGCGAGCAGCGCCTGGCGCAGCTCGTGTCCTGCCGCGAGCCGGTCGAAGCTCTCATCCCGGAACTGAAAGGAATCGGGACGCGCCGCGCGAATCGCCGCGAGCAAGGCCACGGCCGTGCGGCTGGGGTCGTAGGTCGCGCGGTCGGTGACTTTCAGTCGCACGCCGCGCAGCGTCACGCCGTCGTACTTGCCGTCCGTGGGATGCAGCGGCGCGAACGCCACCGAATCCACGCTCGCGCCCGCGAGATCGGCGGGATGCGCGCGCAGCCGGCGCAGCACCGCGGCCGGATCGAGCCACGGCGCGCCCACGACCTGAAACGCGAACGGCGTGCCTCGGCCCACCGACAGGTTCGTGCCCTCGAACAGACACGTGCCCGGGTAATGCGTGGCGCTCTCGAGGTCGGGCATGTTGGGCGACGGCCGCACCCACGGCAACCCCGTCGCGTCGTAGTAGTCCGCGCGATGCCAGCCCGCGGCCGGCACGACGACCAGGTCCGCATGCAAACCCAGTCGATCGTCGCTCATGCGCAACAACTCGCCCAGCGTCATGCCGTGCCGCATCGGAACGGGCAGGAATCCGACGAATGCCGAGTCGGGGTCGCCGACGGTGGCGCGCACGTTGCCCTGCACCGCCACGCCGCCGATGGGATCGGGCCGGTCGAGCACGATGAGCCGCAGCTTGCGCCGCGCCGCCTCGCGCAACAGCTGCGTGGCGCTCGCCGGGTAGGTGTAATACCGCGCCCCGATGTCCTGCAGGTCGACGAGCAGCACGTCGACGCTGTCGAGCGCGGCCTCACGGGCCGCGCGCTTTCCGCCGTACAAGCTGTAAATTGGGAGGCCGCTCGCCGAGTCGCGCGTGTCGGGCAGGCCCGGCCGGTCCTCGGCGCCGCGGAAACCGTGCTCGGGACTGAACAGCGCCGTCAGCTTGTAGCCGGCAGCCGTCAGTAAGTCGACGTCACGACGGCCCGCGGAGTCGCTGCCGGTCTGATTACTGAGCAAGCCGAGTCGCTTGCCCTTGATCAGATGGGCGGAGTCGGCCAGCAGCACCGTGATGCCGGGACGCACCTGCGCCGGCGCGGGGCCGGTGCACGCCGCGAGCGCGAGACCCACGACCAAAAGGATAGCATGCGAGCGCATAGAGTCCTGGTGATCTCCCTGGCGGCGGCGTGTGGCGGTCAGGCGGGCGGGCGGGCAGTCGGGCCGGCGCCCGCTCCTGTCGCAACCGTTTCCGTCGACTCGCTGCTGGTTAGTCTCTCGACGCGCGACAAAATCGGCCAGCTCATCGTCCCCTGGCTCGCCGGAAACTACACCGCCTTCGACGATTCCGCGTATCTCGTGGCCGCCCGCTGGGTCGATACGCTGCACGTGGGCGGCATCATCATCTCGACGGGCTCGCCCTACGACATCGCCGCCAAGCTCAACGCGCTGCAGACGCGCTCGCGCCTGCCGCTGCTGATCTCGGCCGACCTCGAGTACGGCGCGGCGATGCGCGTGTCGGGCGCCACCGCGTTCCCGCAGATCATGGCCGCGGGCGCCAGCGGCCAGGCGGCGGACGCCTACACCATCGGCAGCGCCGCGGCGATCGAGGGACGAGCCGTGGGCATCCACGTCAATTTCGCGCCCGACGCCGACCTCAACAACAATCCGCTCAACCCGATCATCAATACGCGGTCGTTCGGCGAAGACCCGCGCGCCGTGTCGGTGCTGGTGCAGGCGTACGTGCGCGGCGTGCACGACCACGGCATGCTCTCGACGCTGAAGCATTTCCCCGGCCACGGCGACACCCAGACTGACACGCATATCGGGCTGCCCACGATCAGTGCCGACTACCGCCGCCTCGACACGCTCGAGCTGGTGCCGTTCCGCGCCGGCATCGCTGCGGGCGCCGACGTGGTGATGAGCGCCCACATCGCCTACCCCACATTCACCGGGACGGACGACCCCGCGACGCTCTCGGCCGCCATGCTCACCGGGGTGTTGCGCGACTCGCTGCGCTTCAAAGGACTCGTGGTGACAGACGCACTCACCATGGGCGCCATCGTCACGAAGTATGGCAACGGCGAAGCGGCGGTGCGCGCCTTCATAGCGGGATCGGACCTGTTGCTGATGCCCGCGGATCCCGACTCCGCCATCAACGCGATGGAAGCGGCCGTGGTCGCGGGCCGGATTACCAGCGCGCGGCTCGATGAATCGGTGCGACGCGTGCTCGCGATCAAGCAGCGGCTGGGCCTGTTTCAGCGCCGCACGGTGCCGCTCGATTCGATTCCGCTCATCGTGGGCGCCAAGAAACTGAAGGATCAGGCCGACGACATCGCCGTGCGTGCCTTGACGCTCGTGCGCGACACGACGGGCACGCTGCGATCGTTGCGCGGCATCCGCGCGCGGCTCGCGCTGATCGCCTTCGGCGACGAATTGAACGGCGGCGTCGGCCAGCACGTGGCCGAGCTGCTGCGCGCGGGCGGCGACACGGTCGATTACTTCCGGCTGTGGCCCATGTCCGGACCCGCGTCCTACGACTCGGCCCGCGTGGTGATCGCCAAGAACTCGCGCGTCGCTTTCGTCACGAGCGTGCGGCCGATCTCCTGGCGCGGCAACATCGCCATGCCCGACTCGCTCGGCGCGCTGATCACCACCACCGACTCGCTCAAGCCGACGATTCTCGTCTCGCTCGGCAGCCCCTACTTATTGAACCAGACGACCGCCAAGACATTCTTGATCGCCTGGAGCGGCGCGAACACGGCCGAACGCGCCGTGGCGCGCGGGCTACTCGGACTGTCGCCCATCGGCGGTCATCTGCCGATTCGGATTCCGCCTGCCTATCCCGTGGGTTGGGGATTGGTGATTTCCGACTCGACGGTGCCAGCTCCGACGGTGGCGGCGCCCGCGCGATGAAACGCGCGCTGCTCGGCTTGGCGTTCGTCGCCGCGTGTCACGCGGCGGCGCCCGCCCCCGCACCCGTCCCCTCCGCCGGCCTGCCGCTCGTCACACCGGAGTCGCTGGGCCTCGACAGCACGCGACTCGATTCGGTCGTGATTTACTTGCGCACGCAGGTGGACAGCGCATTCCCCGGCGCCGTGGTGGCCGTCGGCCGGCACGGCCGGCTCGCGCTGCTTGCGGCGGTGGGCCATTACGCCGCCAACGACGCGCGCCCGGTTGACCCGGCGACGATCTACGATCTGGCGTCGCTCACCAAGGTCATCGCATTAACGAGTGAATGCATCCTGCTGGTCGACCAGGGCAAACTCGACCTTGACGCGCCGGTGCAGCGCTACCTGCCGGAGTTCCGCGGGCCGATGAAGGATTCAGTGCGGATCCGCCATCTGCTCACGCACTCGGCGGGCCTCGCGGCGGACCTGCCGCTATGGGACTCGACCCGCACGCGCGCCGCGGCTCTCGCGATGGTGGATACGTCGCCGCTGTTGTCGCTGCCCGGCACGCAGTACGTGTACTCCGACCTGAGCGCGATCGTGTTGATGCAGGTGGTGGAACGCATCACGGGGCGGCCGTTCGATCAGGTCATGGCCGACGACGTCTTTACGCCGCTCGAGATGACCGCCACGCGGTTCAACCCGCCCAAGAGCTGGCGCAGTCAGATCGCACCGACTGAAGTGGACACGTTCTTCCGACAC
>DATLWA010000068.1:0-9995 GCA_035576905.1 Gemmatimonadales bacterium | reverse complement strand
CTGCGCGCCGACGCGAGCTCGGCGCGATGGTGGAAGCGGCTCGACTGCGCCCGCTTCCTGTCCGTCGTCGCCACGCCGCTCGACGTCGTCCGCGTCCGCCGCCTGCTGCTCGACGCCAATCCCGCCGTGCACATCGCTGCCGTCGCCACGCTCGAGCGCCTGCAGAGCCCCACGCTCACCGCCGCGGCCATGCAGAAGCTGCCGCAGCTCACGCCGACCGTGCACGCCTACTACGCGAACATGCTCCGGCGCTCGCGCTCCGGTGTGGTGGACGTGCTGCGCAAACAGTTGCGGGCACGCGGAGATGCCGGCCTCGCGCGCTATGCCGAGTTCGCGGCACGACTGGAAGACCCCAGCCTGCGCGAACCGCTCACGGCGCTGGACACGCACCCCGTGGCCGACGTGCGCATCCAGGTGGCACGCGGGTTGGGCGGCTTCCCGCATGCCGAGTCGGTAGCGGCGTTGCGCCGACTGATCGTCGATGGGGAGTGGGAAGTGCGGGCCCAGGCGGCGCGGTCGCTGGGGCGCATCGCCGATGCCGCGACCCTGCCCTTGCTCCTCGCCGCGCTGGACGACGGCGAGTGGTGGGTGCGAATGCGCGCCGCCTTGGCGCTGACGCGCTTCGGCCCGGCCGGCCGCGACGCCCTGCTCAAGGCCGAGGTCGGGCCGCTCGCCGCCGCGCGCGATATGGCGCGGCTGATTCTCGGTCTCGCGCCGCAGGCGCTGGCGGAGTTCGCGCGATGAACGACATCCTCCAGGCGAGCGACCGCATCATCCTCGTCTATTTCCTGGCGCTCAACTCGTTTTACGCGCTGTTGCTGGTGCTCGCGATCCCCGAAATCTGGGAGCAGACGCGCCTCGCCGAAGACGACGACTTCCAGCGCCTCATGCAGAGCGACGCACTGCCGCCCGTCACGCTGCTCGTCCCCGCCTACAACGAGAGCGCCACCATCGAGCACAGCGTCACGGCGATGCTGACGCTCGAGTATCGTAGCTTCGAAATCGTCGTCGTGAACGACGGCTCCAAGGACGACACGATCGACCGCCTGCGCACGGCGTTCGACCTGTATGAGGTGCCGCAGACGTATCCGGACCGCATTGCCACGCAGCCGCTGCGGGCGGTGTATCGCTCGCGGACGCGCACCCGCCTCGTGGTGCTGGACAAGGAGAACGGCGGCAAGGCCGACGCCTTGAACGCCGCGATTAATGCCAGCCGGTGGCCGCTGGTGATCGCCGTCGACGCCGATACGCTGATCGAGCCCGACGCGCTGTTGCGCCTCACCCGCCCGTTCCTGATGGGGCGCTCGGTGGCGGCCGTGGGCGGGACCATTCGCGTCGCCAACAATTGCGTCATCAAGGACGGCCGCGTGATCGACGCCCGCGTGCCGCGCCGCTTCCTGCCGGGCATTCAGGTCGTCGAGTACTTGCGGGCGTTCCTGTTCGGACGGCTGGGCTGGAACCGGCTGGGCGGCAACATCTTGATCTCGGGGGCGTTCGGCTTGTTCCGCAAGGATCACCTGTTGGCGATCGGCGGCTACCAGGCCTCCAGCGTGGTCGAAGATCTCGATCTCGTGATCCGTCTGCACCGCTACCTGCGGCAGCAGAAGATCCCCTACGAGATGCCGTTCATCCCCGATCCCGTCGCCTGGACCGAGGTGCCCGAGACGGGCAAGATCCTCGGCGCGCAGCGCGAGCGCTGGCACCGCGGCCTCATCGCCGCCATGTGGACGCACCGCCGGATGATCCTGAACCCGCGCTACGGCGCCGTGGGCCTGCTCGCGATGCCGTTCTTCGTCTTCGGCGAAATGCTGGCGCCCGTGGTCGAGGTGCTGGGCTACGTCCTGACCGTCCTGGGCGTTGCTGCCGGCGTGATGAATACATCCTTCGCGCTATTGTTTCTGCTCGTGGCCTGGGGCTACGGCATGCTGCTCTCGATCTGGGCGGTGGTGCTCGAGGAGGTGAGCTTCCACCGCTACGGCCGGGTGAGCGACATCGCGCGCCTCGTCGCGTACGCCGTGCTCGAGACCTTCGGCTACCGCCAGCGCACGGTGTGGTGGCGGTTGCGGGCGTTCTGGTCGGTGTGGAAGAAGAAGAAGAGTTGGGGAGCGATGACGCGAAAGGGCTTCGGGATGGACGCCACAAGTCCCGGCGCTTAGGCTTCCCGCATGCGCTTCGATCTGAACGGCGAGCCCTGCGAGACGAGCTTCGCTCCGCACAAGACGCTGCTCGAAGTGCTGCGCGAGGACCTGGGTCTCACCGGCACGAAGCACGGCTGCGAGCTGGGTGAATGCGGCACGTGCACGGTCCTGGTGGATGGCCTGCCCGTCCTGTCGTGTCTGGTGCTGGGGCTCGCGTGCGAAGGCCGGCGCGTGAAGACCGTCGAAGGCATGGCCCTTGGCCCGCGCCTGCACCCGCTGCAGGAGGCCTTCGCCGAAGTCGGCGCCGCCCAGTGCGGCTACTGCACGCCCGCATTCTTGCTCGCCGCCGAAGCGCTGCTCGCGGCCAACCCCAAGCCCGCACGCGACGAGATCAAACAAGCCCTCGCCGGCAACCTCTGCCGCTGCACCGGCTACATCAAGATCTACGAAGCGGTGGAGCTGGCGGCTGCACGGATGCGCGGCGAAGACGCGAAGCCGGCCACGGAAAGTCTGTATGGCCGCTCGTAAGAAGAAGGCGCCGCCGGCGCATCGCGTCATCGGCAAAGCGCTGCGCAAGGTCGACGCCACCGCCAAGGTCACGGGCGCCACGAAGTTCGCGGACGACCTCGCCCTGCCGCGGATGCTGTACTGCAAGCTGCTGCGCAGCCCGCATCCCCACGCCAAGATCACAGCCATCGACGTGGAGCAGGCCCGCGCCCTCGCCGGCGTGAAGGCCGTGCTCACGGGCAAAGACCTGCCCATCGCGTTTGGCATCCTGCCCGTGAGCCAGGACGAACACGCGCTGTGCCCGGACACCGTGCGTTTCGTGGGCGATCCGGTCGCGGCCGTCGCGGCCACCACCGAAGAAGCCGCTACCGCCGCGCTCGACTTGATCGGCGTCACCTACGAGCAGCTGCCGGCCATCGGCTCGGCCGTACAGGCCGTCGCCACACCGAGCCCGCGCATTCACGACTACGGTCCCGCCGGCAATCTCCATAAGACCATCAATCTGGAATTCGGCGACGTGGAGGAGGGGTTCGCCGAGGCGGACCTGATCCGCGAAGACACGCTGTTCTTCGAGGGCAATACGCACCTGCCCATGGAGCAGCACGCGGCGCTGGCGCAGTACACGGCCGACGGGAAGCTCACATTGTGGAGCTCGACGCAGACACCGCACTACGTGCACCGCGCGCTCGCCAAGGTCCTCGAGGTCCCGGCCGCGAAGATCCGGGTGATCGCCTGCCCCAACGGCGGCGGCTTCGGCGGGAAAAGCGATCCGTTCAGTCACGAGATCGTCGTCGCCAAGCTCGCGATGGTCACAGGCCGGCCGGTGAAATGCACGCTCACGCGCGAAGAAGTGTTCTACTGCCACCGCGGGCGCCATCCGACCCTGATGTGGGTGAAGACCGGCGTCAAAAAGAACGGCGCCATCACCGCGATGCACTTCAAGTCGCTGCTCGACGGCGGCGGCTACGGCTCCTACGGCGTGGCGAGCACCTACTACACGGGCGCGCTGCAGACCGTCACCTATCAGGTGCAGCGGTACAAGTTCCAGGGGGCGCGCGCGTTCACCAACAAGCCGCCCTGCGGTCCCAAGCGCGGTCACGGCACGCCGCAGCCGCGGTTCGCCGTCGAGGTGCAGCTCGACAAAATCGCCGAGCAGCTCAAGATCGATCCCGCCGAGCTGCGGCTCAAACATCTCGTACCGCCCAACTCCGTCACGGCGAACTACCTGCGCGTGGGCTCGATGGGTCTCGGCCCCTGTATCGAGAAGGTCGTGGCGGGATCGGGCTGGAAACAGAAGTTCGGCAAGCTACCCCTGGGCCAGGGCGTGGGGCTCGCCTGCTCCAGCTACATCTCGGGTGCCGGTCTGCCGATCTACTGGAACAACATGCCGCACTCGGGCGTGCAGTTGAAATGCGACCGCCAGGGTGGGGTCACCGTGTTCTGCGGCTCGACCGACATCGGCCAGGGCTCGGACTCGATCCTCGCCTATATCGTTGCCGAGGTGCTGGGCATCGATCCGTTCGATATCGCCGTCGTCACGGCCGACACCGATCTGACGCCGGTGGACCTGGGGAGCTACTCCAGTCGCGTGACACTGATGAGCGGCAACGCGGCGCTGCAGGCGGCCGAGCGCGCGCGCGACATCATCGCGCGCCACGCGGCGAAGAAGCTCGAGGTGGGGTCGGAGCATGTGGTCTTCGCCGAGGGAAGAGTCTTCGACGCCGCCGATCCAGCGCGTGGCCTGACGTTCGCGGAGGCCGTGCAGCTCGCGGAAGCGGCCGAGGGGACCATCGGCACGGTTGGCTCCTACACGCCGCCCCGGAGCCCGGGACACTACCGCGGCGCGGGCGTGGGCCCGTCGCCCGCATACTCGTACTCGGCGGCCGTGGCACAGGTGGAAGTGGACGTGGAGACCGGCATCGTCCGGGTGCCGACCATCTGGATCGCGCACGACGTGGGCCGCTCGATCAACGCCGCCGCGGTGATGGGCCAGGTCGAGGGCTCGGTATACATGGGGCTGGGCGAGGCGCTGATGGAGGAGATGGCGTATCGCGAGGACCTGAAGGTGATGCACAAGATTCCCAGCCTGCTCGAGTACAAGAGTCCCACCACGCTCGAGATGTGCGACGTCGTCACCTACTTGATCGAAGACCCCGACCCCAACGGTCCGTTCGGCGCGAAGGAAGTGGGCCAGGGTCCGCTGTTGCCGGTGATGCCGGCCGTGGCCAACGCCGTGTACGACGCCGTGGGTGTACGCGTGGACGAGATACCGGTCACGCCGGAGAAGGTCCTCAAGGCGCTCAAGCGCAAGGCGAAGGGGGAAGAGCCACGCTACGGCCCGACGAGTTTCCCGGAGATCGACTGGCCCGAGCCGTCGCGCGTGCCGCCGCCGTGGGAGGGCGGTGATGGGAGAGAGGTCGAGGGCGGCAAAGGGCGGCAGCAGGCGGCCGCGGAGCGACAGCACTGATGCTGCGCCTTCCTTCCTTTACCTATCTCCAGCCCAAGACGCTGGCCGACGCCCTGCGGATGAAGCAGGACGCCGGCCCTCAGGGCGGGTACGTCGCGGGCGGAACTGATCTGTATCCCAACATGAAGCGGCGGCATCAGGAGCCGAAGACGGTGATTTCGCTCATGGGGATTGCGGATCTCAAGACGACACAAGGAACGACCGTCGGGACGGGACTCACCCTGACACAGCTTTCCGCCCTGCCGTCATTCCGTCGCAGTTATTCCGCCGTCACCACCGCCGCCGAGCTCGTCTCCACGCCCCTGCTCCGCAACATGGGCACACTGGGCGGCAATCTCTGCCTCGACACGCGCTGCAACTATTACAACCAGGGCTACGAGTGGCGGAAGTCGATCGACTTCTGCATGAAGAAGGACGGCGCGATCTGCTGGGTGGCGCCGTCGAGCCCGCGCTGCTGGGCCGTCAGTTCTTCTGACGTGGCGCCCGTGATGGTGGCCCTCAGCGCCGAGTACGTGCTGGCGGGGCCGCAGGGCGAGCGCGTCGTGCCGGCGGGGCGGTTCTATCATAACGACGGCATCAATTATCTCACCAAGCAGCCGGACGAGATTCTCACCGCCGTGCGGCTGCCCGCGCCCGACGGCTGGGACGCTGTTTATCACAAGCTGCGGCGCCGGGGGTCGTTCGACTTTCCGGTGCTGGGCGTCGCGGCCTGGGTGAAGTGGGACGGCGGGAAGGTCGCCGACGCGCGCATCGTGCTCGGCGGCGTGGCGAGCTATCCGCAGGAAGTGCCCGAGGCCGGCGCGGCTCTAAAGGGAACGGCCCTGACCGACGACGCGATCGCCGCGGCGGCGGACGCCGCCTACCGTCCCTCCAAGCCGATGGATAACACCGATTTCGATCTGTCCTGGCGTAAGCAGATGACGCAGGTCTACGTGAAGCGGGCGCTCGAGGAGCTGCGATCGCGCCGTAAGTGACGGACCAGCGGGTCGCCCGGTCTCCCCTTACCGTGCTCCCGCTCGCGTTGCTCTTCATTATGATTCGTCCCGACTCGGCCGCGCCGCGTCTGCCGCCGCTGCCGCCGCTCCCACCCAGTAGCGAAGCCCACGGCCGCGCCGCCGATCCGATCAACATCGTGTTTCTGGGAAGCGCGGCCGACCTGGATGGGGCGTTCCGCGCGGCCGGCTGGACCCGCGCATCCCACAAGTCGTTCGGGAGCCTGATCCACGAAGCGTTTGCGGTGCTCGCCCGGCGGCCCGACGCGCACGCCCCGGTCTCGACCCAGCGGGTGGCAGGGCGGCCCCAGGACGCGGCGTACGAGCTGCCCGGGCCCACCGCCCGCGTCCGCGATCACGTGCGCTTGTGGCAGGTGGGCGGAAATGAAAACGCCTGGGCCGGCGCCGCGACCCAGGACGTTGGAATGCTCGTCAATCCATTCAAGCGGCGCCTCACCCACCGCATCGCGCCGGCGCTCGACGACGAGCGCGACCGCATCGTCGCCGTGTTACGACTCGACGGCTGCGCCGACCTGCTCGGTTACGTGCGGCTCGCGGGCGCCGTGGACAGCGGACGCAACGCCACGAGCCAGCGGTTCTTCACCGACGGCCGGGCGGCCGTCATGCGGGTGCACGATTGCCGATAGCCGCCGCGGCGGCGCCAAAACGGAGCGCGAAGCGTGCCAACCGCTCCCCCTGCGCCATCGCACCGATGCCAACGAGCAGGTGAGTCAGTCGGATCACCCAATGCAGCGATCCAGGGTAGAACTGCGTCTGAGTCATCCCCAGCCCGACCACGACAAACCCCCACAGCACCGCCATGACCACCCGGAGGACCGGCGCGCCCACCTTGGCCGCGATTCCCGCCAGCGTCCACAGCGCCAGCACCACGATCACGCCGAGCAGCATGTGAATGTTGAGCAGGGAATGGCCGTAGCCCGCCCACATGCTCAGGCCCAGCAGCAGCACCAGGACCCCGCTGCCGCGGAGGGCGATCTGCGCGATTTTTGCCACACGTTGCATCAGTAGGTCTCCCATCCGCGCCGCATTCGCCAACCCATCATCCGCCAGCGACGACGCCGCCATGGGCGCACGAGAATGGCGAACGCCACCAACGCCAGCGGCCACAACAGCAACCGGATACCCCAGAAGCCCCAGAACCCCAGCACTAACGTCGCCACGAATGCGACACGCGCAAGGCGCCACACCCACCACGCCGGGAGGGCCCCGCGTCCCACGGGCGCCGCCGGGCGCTCGGGCGTGACGGGAAGGTCGCCGATCAGCCGCTCCAGGTCCTCGCGATACACCGCGGCCGTGGCAGCGGCCAAACGCTCGCCCGCTTCGTCGGGCGACAGCCGCCCCTCGGCCGCCGCGCTCTGCAACAGTTGCGCGATGCGCTCGCGCTCGGCGTCGGACGCGCGCACGCCGTGGGTGAGGTCGGGCGCGCTCATGATTGCACCAGCGCGTCGATCTCTTGCGCCGCCCGCTTCAGGATGTCGCTGATCTTCTGGCGCACCGTGTCGTCCTTGGAGCGCCAGCCGGTGCGATACGCGCTGCGCACCAACGCGCCGATCGCGCGGTTCAATTCACCCATGCCGCCGCCCAGCACTTCGTCGACGGCGTCCTTCACGCGATCGAAGATGTCCTCGACCAGGTCCTTGTGCTCTTCCAGGAACTTGAGCCCCAGGTCGGTGATCTCGTAGACCTTCTTGCCGTCCACGTCCTTGGCCTTGACCAGGCCCTCATCCTCGAGCCACTGCAGCGTGGGATACACCGTGCCGGGCGAAGCGGAGTAGCAGCCGTGCATCCGCTCCTCCAGCTCCTTCATCACTTCGTAGCCGTGGCGCGGCTTGTCCTTGAGCACCTTGAGAATCACGTACTTCATGTCGCCCGAGCCGAACCAGTTGCGGCGCCGTCCGCGACCGAACCCGAAGCCCACACCCGGGTCGAATCCTTGCCAGCCCCATCCGCGTCTCATGACAGCCTCCCTGATGCGATCGATACGTTGGCACGATACTGCGCTGCGATACGTTGCGACGATATATCGGACGATGTATCGTGTCAAGACTTATCTGGCAATATCACGACAGTAAGGAGACATCAGCAGCGGCCAGCGCGCCCGCACCGCGGCAGCGCGGTCTACATTTGCGGGCCCATTCACCGCGGAGTCCGTGGTCATGCGTCGTCTGTTCGCCCCGCTGCTGCTCGCTCTCGCCCTCGCGCCGTCCCTGGATGCCCAACAATTCGACTTCTACGCGCGCGGCCCCTACCGCCCCGCGGTGCCGCGCCCCGAGGCGATCACCGGGTACGCGGCAGGCGAGCAGCAGACGATGTACGCGGTGATGCAGAACTACCTCGACACGCTCATTCGCACCGCGCCCGAGCGCGTGCGCGTCGAGCGCTGGGGCGAGACGTTCGAGCACCGCCCCATCCGCGTGCTGATCATCTCCGATCCCGCGAACCTCGCCCGGCTCGATCAGATCCGCGCCGACATCGCCGAGCTCACCGATCCCCGCAAGACCACCGCGGCGCGCGCCGCCGAGATCGCCGCCAAGGATCCGGCCATCGTGCTGTTCCAGTATTCCGTGCACGGCGACGAGCCGGCGGGCTTCGAAGCCGCGATGCAGGTGGCCTATCAGATGCTCGCGTCCGACGAGCCCGCGACGCTGGACATCCTCAAGAACGTCGTCCTGGTATTGAACCCGTCGGCCAACCCCGACGGCCACGAGCGCTTTGCGGCCTGGTACAACTCGGTGGCGGTGGGCGCCGACGAGCCGGCGGCGTTCGAGCAGGGCGAGCCCTGGAGCATCACGGGCCGCTACAACCATTTCCGCTTCGACATGAACCGCGACCTGCTGGCGCAGAGCCAACCTGAGGTCCGGGCGATGATGGACGGCATCCTGCGCTGGCACCCGCAGGTGTTCGTGGACCACCACTCGACGACCCAGACCTTCTTCTTCCCGCCCGTGGCGCCGTCGGTCAACCTCAACCTGCCGCCGCAGACGACCAAGTGGTTCGAGACGTTCGGGCGCCGCAACGCAGCCGCGTTCGACAAGTTCGGCTGGCAGTATTTCGTGCGTGGCGTGTTCGACTTCTTCTACGTGGGCTATTGGGACGAGTGGACGACGTTCCAGGGCGCCACGGGCATGACCTACGAGACCGACGGCGGCCGGCAGTTCAACCGCCGCCGCGACGACGGCACGATCTCCACGTTCCGCGACGGTATCGCCCACCACTACACGGCGTCGCTGGCGACGCTCGAGACGACCGCAAAGAGCCGCTCCGCCCGGCTGCTCGACTACTACGACTTCCGCCGTTCGGCCATCACCGAAGCGGCGACCGACCGGATGAAGCGCGTGGTTCTGGTCCCCGGCAGTGATGCGCGGACGACCGCCCACGTGGTGGGCCTGCTGCTCCGCAACGGCATCGAGGTGAGTCGTCTGACCCAGCCTGCGGCGGCGGCGCTCGCCCACCCCTACATGGGCGGCGGCGCGGGCCGCCGTACGTTCCCGGCCGGCAGCTATGTCATCGAGCTGAACCAGCCGCAGCGGCGCCTGGCCAAAGCCATCCTCGAGCCGCAGGCGACCCTGCAGCCCGACTTCGTGGCCGACCAGATCGCCAAGTTCCAGCGCAACCGCCGGCGCGGCGAAAACGCCGATCGCGAGGACTACGGGTTCTACGACGTGACCGCCTGGTCCCTGCCCTACACGTTCAACATCGAAGCCTACTGGGCCGAAGACGCAGTCGCGTTGGGTGGCACCGCCGTGACCGACACGCTGTTGCCCGCCCCGCCGGCCCCCGCCAAGGCCGCGAGCGCCTACGTCTTCACCGACGACAATCTCGGCGCCGCCCGGCTGGCGTTGGCCCTGGAGCGCGAGGGGTTCAAGCTCG
>DATLWA010000067.1:0-2160 GCA_035576905.1 Gemmatimonadales bacterium | reverse complement strand
GAAAGGTCTGCTGAGCGATTCGTGGGTGATGATCGCGACGTCGACGCCCAGCTGCGCCGCGAGCGCGCGCCATTGCGGCACGAGCACGGCGGGCACGACGAGCGTGACCGGTTGACGCGATGCGGCCGCGACTGCCAGTGCGACGTACGACTTTCCCAATCCGGCGGCGTCCGCGAGCAACGCGCCACCCCAGCGGGCGATGATCTCCCTCAGTCGCGCGGCGGCGGTGGCCTGGTGCGGCGCGAGCCACGCCGGCCACGATTGCGGCGCCAGCGTGCCGCGGTCGAGCAGCGCGCACGCGGCACGGGCGGCCACCGCTTGCGGCGGGCACGCCGGCCCCGGCCGGAGGAGGAGCGCGAGCGGCTGCGCCGGGGTCGCCAGCTGCTCAGAAAGGATCCGCGGCCAGGCGGCCGAGCGCGCGGCGTTCGGCGGCGTCCAGCTCGAAGGCAGCGGCGACATCGTCGTCGTCCGTGGTGAGAGTGCGCCCGCACTCGGCGAGCCGCGCCCACACGGCCGAGCTGGGCGGCGGCACGGGCAGCGCGCCCACCACCCGGGCGTTGAAGCGGCGATAACCGCCGCGCGCGGGATCGGCAGCGACGGCAGCCAGCGCGCCCAGCCAACGGGAGTTGAGCAGCGCGGCGAGGGCGAGCGCGTCGTCGCCGGTCCGCGTAGCGATGCCGTACACGGTGTTGAGCGGCACGACGTCCGCCGCGGGCACGGCGGCTTCGAGCCGCCGGGCGACATCAGGCCAGACGACGCGATGCGCCGCCACACTCAGGGCGGGGCGAAACACCTGCCACGGCGGGCCGCCGCGGAAGTCGGCACGGCGCCGCAGCCGGTCGAAGTGCGGCGCCAGACGCTCGGCCAACTCGGGGGGCAGCTGCGCGAGGGGCCGCCCGTCCGGCCCGTGCGTCCAAAGGACGCGGCGCGTGCTCGTGATCTCCCACCGCCGCACGTCACGGCCGCGCGCCGCGGGGCGCCCGACGGCGGCGTCGCCCGGCACGAGAAACACATCGTCGGCGCCGGTCTTCACGCCCAGCAGCGGGCGCCAGCGCTCGCTCAAGCGCGGGAATCGCTCCGCCAGCCGGCGCACGAGCTGCTGGACGTCCCGCACCAGCACCCAGGGTCCCGCGGCGCGTAGATCGTGTTGCGGGACGTGGGGCGCGCGACTCGCGGGCCCGAGTGCGGTGGCGGTCTGGTGGTTTGCGCCCGGGTCGGTGCGCGCCGCGACCAACGCCATCGGGTACACGGCGGCGTCGAAAGCGCGCGCGCCGCCGGCGAGCGTAGCGATGCGCTCGAGCCGTGTCTCCGTTGCGAGCCGGCGCCGCAGCGCTTCGCCGTAGCCACTGGTCGCGAGCTTGGCGGGCACGAGCAGCGCGGCCACGCCGCCCGGCGCCGCCAGCTCGAGGGCCCGCTCCACGAACGCCACGGCGAGATCGGGCAAGTGGGCGAAGCCGCGCGTCGCCGCCGGTCGCCATGTCGCGTAGCGCAGACTCAGCGCCTCCCGCACGCGCGCCGGCAGGCGCTCGCCGCGCACCCACGGCGGGTTACCCACGATCACATCGCAGCCGCCGCGAGCGCGCAGGTCGCCGAAGTGTGTCTCGAAGGCGAAGAACGGTGTCTCGCCGTCGCGGGTCAGGCGGCGCAAAGCGTCGCGCAACTCGCGGCGACTGGCGCGCAACCGGCCGAGTCTGGCGCGATCCGGTGCGGCGAGGCCGCGGCGGCCGCCGAAGAGGTCCCGGTCCCGGCCGCGGGCGACGAGCCCCGCGATCTCTTCCTCGAGGCGCGCCACCGCGCGCCGCAGCAGGTCGTCCGCCAGCGCCGCCTCGGCGCGGCGCAGCTCGGTCTCGGCGGCGCGCTTCTCGGAACCCGCGAGGTGGAAGAGGCGCCGCCGTGCCACTTCCAGACGCCGGACCTCAGCCCGGGCGCCGATGAGCGCCGTCCCGCCGCCGAGCGTCGCCGCGACGGTGAGAGGATCGAGCAGGGCGTCCCCGGCGCGGATATGGCCATCGAGATTGGGCAGGGGTGCCACGAGCGCGAGATCGCTGGTCGCGTCGTCGGCCACGAGCGCCAGCCACAGTCGCAGCTCGGCGAGGCGTACGGCGGTGGGCTTCACGTCCACGCCGTAGAGCGATTCGGCGAGCACCGAGCGACGCACGG
>DATLWA010000066.1:0-27926 GCA_035576905.1 Gemmatimonadales bacterium | reverse complement strand
CGCCAGCGACTTCGCGCTCCAGTGCTGGGACTGCTCCAAGAACAAGATCGACGAACTGCAACTGCAGATCCTGCCGCCGCCCGGCGCCCCCAAGTTCGACGCGCCCGGCGGATTTCTGTTCGTGAATTGGGAACGATCGCGCAGCGGCAAGTAGCGCGCGGTTGTCCTCGTAGGGCCGGGCGGTGCATCTTTGGGCTCCGATGACCGCCCGCCCCTACGTCCTCGAAGAAGTCACCTGGCCCGCCGTCACGGCGGCGCGCTACGATGTCGCCGTCCTGCCCTGGGGCGCCACCGAAGCGCACAACCGCCACCTGCCCTACGGCACCGACACGATCGAAGCCCGCGGTATCGGCATCGAGGCGGCGCGGCTCGCGTGGGAGCGCGGTGCGAAGATCGTGGTGCTGCCCGCCATGCCGTTCGGCGTGCAGACCGGCCAGCTGGACATCCCGCTTTGTTTGAACCTCAACCCCAGCACGCAGCTCGGCGTGCTGCGCGATGTGGCGCGCTCGCTCGATGCGCGGGGCGTGACCAAGCTCGTCATCCTCAATAGCCACGGCGGCAATGATTTCCGCTGGATGATCCGCGAGCTGCAGCCCGAGCTGAAACTCTTCCTTTGTACTGTGAATGTGTACGCCGTGCTCGACGGGAAGAAGTACTTCACGGCACCGGGAGAGCACGCGGGCGAAGCGGAGACGAGCATGATCCAGCATCTCGCCCCGGATCTGGTCCGGCCGCTGCAGGAAGCGGGACCCGGGACCGCGCGGCCCTGGCGGGTCGCGGCGTTCAATGAAGGCTGGGCCTGGGCGCCGCGCCGCTGGACCCAGGTCAGCGCCGACACCGGCATCGGCGACCCCAAAGCCGCGACGGCCGCCAAAGGGGCCGCGTACATTGCTGCCGTGGCCGAGAAGATCGCGACGTTTCTCGTGGACCTCATCCACCTCGATCCGAAAGACCTGCATGCGTAAGCTCGCCTGTCTCCTGCTCGTGCTCGTTCCCACGCTCGCGGCGCAGCGCCGAGCTGCCGCCCCGGCCGGCTGGGACACGTTCGTGCGGGCGTTCGACGCCTACACTCAGGGCGACAGCATCGTCGGCGCGAGCGTGCTCGTGTTGAAGGACGGCCGCGTGCTGGCGCGCCACGAGTACGGCTACGGCGACCGCGCGCTGGGCCAGCGCACCGACAGCAACACGATTTATCACTGGGCGTCGATCACCAAGACGCTGACCGCGATCGCCGTGATGCAGCTGCGCGACCGCGGCCGTCTGTCGCTCGACGACCGTGTGGTCCAATGGATCCCCGAGCTGCGCCAAATCCACGATCCCTACGGCTCGATCGACAGCGTCACCATTCGCATGCTGCTGTCGCACGCGGCGGGATTCCAGAATCCCACGTGGCTGTGGAGCGGCGGCCGGCCGTGGGAGCCGTTCGAGCCGACGCGCTGGGAGCAGCTGGTGGCGATGATGCCGTACGAAGAGATCGGCTTCGCGCCGGGATCGCGCTTCAGCTACTCCAACCCCGGGTTCATCTATCTCGCCCGCATCATCGAGGCGCTGTCCGGCGATCCGTGGGAGACCTACGTCCAAAAGAACATCCTGACACCGCTGGGGTTGACGCGCAGCTACTTCGGCGCGACGCCGTATCACCTCGCGGCGTACCGCTCCAACAATTACACCGTGGTGCGCGACTCCGCGGCGGCGCGCGATTCGGTCGTGGCCAACGGCCGCGACTTCGATCCCGGCATCACCATTCCCAACGGCGGCTGGAACGCGCCGCTGGGCGATCTCGCCACGTACCTCGCGTTTCTCACGCGCGCCACGCGCGGCGATTCCACCCTGGCGCGCCGCTACGACACGGTGCTCGCGCATCGCTCGCTCGAGGAAATGTGGCGGACGCGCTATCCGGTCATCGAAGACGGCGGCGGGCAGTCGGCCGATTCGATCGGGATGTCGTTCTTCGTGCTGTGGCGCGGCGGGCGGCGTTTCGTGGGCCATACCGGGCACCAGGCGGGGTTCCGCTCGTTTTTCTACATCGATCCGGCGACGGGCGCGGGCATCGTGGCGAACTTCAACACGGCGAGCGACGCCCATGAGGGGATCTCTGAGGCCGGATTCGCCGCAATCCGCGACTCGGCGCTGGCGGTTTTGGTCAAGTTTTGACTTCGGAGGGTGACCCGACTACCCTTCTAGTACAGCGTCCCAGGCGGAACTCGGCCATGCGCCGGTTCCGCCTTCGTGTATCCCGACCCGAGGCGGCGAGCGTCATGGCCAAAGTAGATGCGATCGAGGTGGATGGCGTGATCGCCGACGTGCTGCCCAACGCGATGTTCCGCGTGCTGCTCGAGAACGGCCATCACGTGCTCGCCACGCTGGCCGGCAAGATGCGCCGCTTCCGTATTCGCGTGCTGGCCGGCGACCGCGTGACGCTCGCCGTGTCGCCGTACGACCTCACCCGCGGTCGCATCACCTACCGGCACAAGTGAACCG
The DNA here is from genome assembly GCA_035576905.1 of Gemmatimonadales bacterium. Taxonomy (GTDB): domain Bacteria; phylum Gemmatimonadota; class Gemmatimonadetes; order Gemmatimonadales; family GWC2-71-9; genus DATLWA01. The sequence goes on along the minus strand of DATLWA010000066.1, from coordinate 25,445 downwards.
CTCCCGCCTGGCGTTGATGCGGACACAGCTGGTGACGGACGGCGGCCCCCCGTGGTGCCCCGCCTGCGGCGGCCGCCTGCATTTCGACTCCGACCGCAACGGCCGGACCACGCAGTCGTGCGATTGCGGCTACGACGAGTACGTCGTCACGCGGCAGGAGCCCGTCGCGCCGGTCAGCGCCCCCCGAGCACCTTCCCAAAGTACGTAGCCGCGGCCGAATCGGCCGTGAGCCAGGAACGATAGCGCAGGAATCCGTGAATCTCGTCCGGCAGGACGAGCTCCTCGTAGCGTACACCCAGCGCATCCAACCGTCGCACCAGGTCCACCGTCTCATGGAACGAGACGTTGCGATCGTCGTCGCCGTGAATCAGTAAGACGGGCGACTTCCAGCCCGCCACGCTCGCCACGGGCGAGGCGAACCACGCCACCGTCCGCGCGCTGTCCGCGTCGCCCTTCTCGATGCGCGTCGCGGGGCCGCGCCGCGACGTCCAGTCGTGCACGCCGTGGAAATCCACGCCGGCCGCGAACACATCGGAGTTGCGCGCCAACGCCAGCGCCGTGAGATAGACGCCGTACGACCCGCCCCAGATGCCGACCCGCGCCGCATCCACCTCCGGCAGGGCCGCGAGCCAGCGCCCACCCGCGAGCACGTCCTGATACTCGGCCGCCCCGGCGGCGCCGGCGTGCGGCGGGTGATGGAAATCGTGGCCGTAGCCGATGCCCAGCCGGTAGTTCACCGACAGCACCGCAAAGCCGCGGCTCGCGAGGTACTGGTTCACGGCGTAGGCGTTGGAGTAGTAGCCGCGATAGTGCCAGCCGAGCAGCATCTGACGCGGCGGTCCGCCGTGCACGAACACCACGGCCGGCCGCTTGCCCGCGACACCCGGCCGCTCGAACAGCTGGCCGTGCACCATGGTGCCATCCGCCGCTTTGAACACGATCTTGCGCGGCACCACCAACGCTGCTTGCGGGAACGTTGCGGGAATGCGGTCGGCGCCCAGGAGCTGCGGTTTGCCGCCCGCGATCGGCATAACGGCGACGAGCGGGGGGCGCTGCGCCGTGGCCGCGATGCAGACGACGGTCTTGCCGTCGGCGGTCATCACGGGTGTCCATTCGAGGCCGTCGCCCGCGGTCAGGGTCGCTGGTCCGGCGCGGTCAGTCGCCACGCGGAACAGGTGGCGGCGGTCGATGTCGTTCGTGTCGGCGCCGGCGTTGGCGCTGTACACGATCGAGCGTCCGTCGGACGTGACCGCCACGAACTCCACCATGAAGTCGCCGGGGGTGAGCAGCAGCGGCGCGCCGCCTGCCGCGGCGACCGAGTACAGATGCGGCCAGCCGTCCAAGTCCGCCGTGAATACCAGCCGGTCGCCCGCGGCCCAGGCCAGGTTGGTCTCGCCGGCGCTCGTGGGATAGGAGCCGTGCAGCGTGCTCGGGCTGTGCCACACTTCGTGGCCCGCGCCGGTGGCGGCGTCCGCCACCCAGATGGCCCACGGCTGCGGCGTGAGCTCGAGCTGGGGCCGGGGCGGACCGCCCTGCCCCGGCAGGCGGATGAACGCGATGCGCCGACCGTCGGCTGACCAGCGCGGCGAAAAGTCCCGCGCGGTGACCGGAGCGAGGTAGCGAATCGGCTCCGAATCCGACGTATAAATCGCCACGAAGGAGTGGTCGCCGCGATCGGACGTGAACGCCAGGCGGTCACCCGTGGGCGACCATGCCATCTCGCCGCTCTCGCCGCGCGCGAAGAACAGCTGCGCCGCGGGTTTGGCGCCGTCGAGCGGCACGATCCACGCCTGGCTGCCGCGGACGAACGCCACGCGATCGCCCTTGGGGGAGATGGCGGGCGCGTCGCCGTCGGCCAGCAGGCGCGGTGCGCCGCCCGTCGCCGCCACGGCCCAGATCTGGACCTTGGGTTGCTGCGGGCTCGACGCGGGGTCAGGTTGCAGATTGCCGTCGGCGGGCCAGTTGGCGTCGTGGTCGCCGCCGCGCACGTAGACGATCGTATTGCCGTCCGGGCTGATCGCGAGTTGAGTGATCTCCTGCCCGTCGTCCGCCGTGTAACCAGTGAGTTGGCGCGGCGTCCAATCGGGCGCCCGCGCGAGCCAGACGTTGCGCGCGCCGCGCTCGTTCAGCACCCAGGCCGCGGCGGCGCCGCCGGGCGCGGACACGAGCTCGGAGGGATACGGATAATCGAGCACTTGGGCGAGCGTGAAGCCGGCGTCGCGCTGGGCGGCGAGCGGCGCAGCGAGCGGCGCAGCGAGCAGCGGCAGCAGCGCGTACCACGGTGTAACACGAGGCATTGTCGGCGTCTCGGGGTAAATGAACGACGGAATGTACGGCGTTGTGCCGATGCGGCTAGCCACTGGGGAGGACTGATGCGTAGCACGCGGGCGTGGGCGATGGCGGCGGCGCTGATCGCGGTGAGTGCCGCCACAGCGGCGGCACAGGGCGGGTATCCCGGCAGCTATCCGGGCAGCCGCACCGGTGCCGGCGAAGGGGCTCGTCCGCCGCGGCCCGGCGGGGAGCGGCGCCGCATGATCACCGAGAGCCAGCTCGAGGGACCGCCCGCGCCCGAGTTCGCGGTGGCGCGCTTCGAGCTGGACACCACGGAGGCGGCCGCCTACAAGCAGGCGTATGACTCGTTCATGACGGCGACGCAACCCCAGCGCGACAGCACGCGGGCGTTGCGGCTGGCCGTGCGCAACGCGATGCAAGCGGGCGACCGCGACGCGGCGCGCGGCAATTTCCCCGACCTGCAACGCCTCGGCGACGTGCTCGTGAAAGCGGAGCAGCAGTTCGACGCCGGCCTCAAGCGGGTGCTCACCAAGAATCACTTCAAGGATTACCAGGACTGGATGCAGCAGCAGCGGCGCGATGAGGAGCGGCGCCAGCCTCAGGGGGCGGGACCGGGGCGCTGAACGGCCCCAAAAACACGCGGCGCCCGGTTTCCCGGGCGCCGCGTTTGCTACTGGGGTGCCGTGGTGGTTACAACTTCACGACATGCTGCGCCGCCGGGCCCTTCTGGCCCTGAACGACTTCAAACTCGACGCGCTGCCCCTCGCTCAACGACTTGAACCCTTCGGCCTGAATGGCCGAGTGATGAACGAAGCAGTCCGCGCCGCCGTTTTCCGGCGTGATGAACCCGAACCCCTTCGCATCGTTGAACCACTTCACGGTACCGGTAATGCGTGCCATACTGGTGTGACTCCTGTACTAAAACTGTTCCCGGCGGCGTGCGCTTTTCGCCTTGCGACGAACAGCAGCCTTGTCCTTCCGCCGCCGTTGAGCGGACGGGCTCTCATAGAAGCGTTTCTTCTTCATATCCTGGAACAGGCCCGCCTTGGCCATCTGGCGGCGGAACTTCTTCAGGACGAAGTCCAGTCGGTCGTTCTCGCCCAGCCTGACTTCCATTGCGTTCCCACTCCAGGATGAGAGCCGTCAGAAACGAAACAAGGACCGTGGGCTGAGCCCAGGTCCTCGTATGCGGTCTCTGGTGTACGGCACGCGGCACCATTGCCGCGGCCCATTCGCTCGCTCGAACGATGCCACGGCGCCACAGGAATGTCAAGTCACGACCTTGATAAGCGCCTATCCACCAGCAACTTTCCCCGCATGACGCCGGCCGAGCAGAGCCCCGAGATCATCGCGGTGGAGGAGACGTTCCGGCTGCTGGTGGACAGCATCCAGGACTACGCCGTGTTCATGATCGACACCGGCGGCCACGTGGTCACCTGGAATGCCGGGGCGGAGCGGCTCAAGGGTTATCGCGCCGACGAGGTCCTGGGCCGGCACCTCGCCGTCTTCTACCCGGTGGAGGACCAGGCCAAAGCCGGCCGCATGCTACAGACGGCCGCCACCGCAGGGCGCGCCTCCGACGAGGGCTGGCGAGTGCGCAAGGACGGCTCGCGTTTCTGGGCGGAGGCGATCCTCACGGCGATCCGCGACCGCGACGGCCGGCTGCTGGGTTTCGCGAAAGTTACCCGCGACCTTACGGAGCGGCGCCGCGCCGCCGACGAGCTGGCGCGCACCAATGCCGAGCTCGAGACGTTCAGCTACTCGGTGTCGCACGACCTGCGCGCGCCGCTGCGCGCCATGAACGGCTATGCGCAGGCGCTGCTCGAAGATCACGCGGCCGGGCTCGACGCCGAAGGGCTGCGGCTGCTCGTCGTGGTGCGCGACAACGCGCAGCGCCTGGGCGAGATGATCGACGCGCTGCTGACGTTCTCGCGGCTGGGACGCCAGGCATTGAAAGTCGGCCCGCTCGACATGACCGAGCTGGCGCGCAGCGTCGCCGACGAGCTGCGGCACGGCGCCAAGGACCACACACCCGACGTACGCATCGATCCGCTGCCCGCCGCCACCGGCGACCGCACGCTGATTCGCCAAGTCTTCGCCAACCTCCTCGGCAACGCGTTTAAGTTCACACGCGGGCGGCCGTCGCCGCGCATCGAGGTCGGCGCGCGCTCGGCCGGCGGCGACATGGTCTATCTGGTGCGCGACAACGGCGCCGGGTTCGACATGAAATACGCCGACAAGCTGTTCCAGGTGTTCAGCCGCCTGCACCACCACGATGAATTCGAGGGCACCGGCGTGGGTCTCGCGCTGGTGCAGCGCATCATTCAGCGCCACAGCGGCCGCATCTGGGCCGAGGGCGTCCTCAACCAAGGCGCCACGTTCTACTTCACCCTCCCGCGCGAGTCCAAGAGCGCATGACCATGGCCGGCGAAATCGAGGTCCTCCTGGTGGAGGACAACCCCAATGACGTGGAGCTCACGCTCCGCGCCCTGCAGAAACGTCACATCGCGAATCGCATCAAGGTCGCGCGCGACGGCGCCGAAGCGCTGACGATGCTGCTGCCCGACGGCGCCGACGCCCCGGGCCCCCAGCCCAAGGTGGTGCTGCTCGACCTGAAGCTGCCCAAAGTGAACGGCCTGGAGGTCCTGCGGCGCCTCAAGAGCGACGACCGCACCAGGAACATTCCGGTGGTGGTGCTGACGTCGTCGGGCGAGGGTCCGGACATCGCCGAGAGTTATCGGCTCGGGGCGAACAGTTACATCGTCAAACCGGTCGACTTCGAAGCGTTCTCGCGCGCCGTGGCCGACGCCGGACTGTATTGGCTGCTGCTGAATCACCCGCCGGCGTGACGGTTCTCCGTGTCCTGATCGTCGAGGACCAGCCTGCCGACGCGGAGCTGATGCTGCGCGCGCTGCGGTCGGGCGGGTTTGAGCCGTCGCACGAGCGGGTGGACACTGCCGCGGGCATGCGCGCCGCCCTGGAACGGCAGCCGTGGGACGTGGTCCTGAGCGACTACGTGCTGCCCGGATTCGACGCGCTGGCGGCGCTGGCGATCCTGAAGGATCGCGCGCCCGGCGTGCCGTTCATCGTGGTGTCGGGCAGCGTGGGGGAAGACACCGCCGTCGCCGCGATGAAGGCCGGCGCCACGGACTACCTCATGAAGGACCGGCTGCAGCGTCTCGCCCCGGCCGTGAGCCGCGTGCTGGCGGAGTCCGCCGTGGAGCGCGAGCGGCGGCGCCTGCAAGAGCAGCTGCTGCAGTCGCAGAAGATGGAGGCCGTCGGCCAGCTCGCCGCAGGCGTCGCCCACGACTTCAACAACGTGCTCACGGCGGTGCTCGGCTCCAGCGAGCTGTTGCTGCTCGACACGCCGCCGGGCTCGACCGCCCGCGAGGAGATCGAGATCATCCGCGACGCGGCCACGCGCGCCCAGGACCTGATCCGCCAGCTGCTCGCGTTCAGCGCGCGGCAGGTATTGAAGCCCGTCGTGCTCGACCTCAACGCCCTGGTCGACAACGTCCACAAGATGCTGCGACGCTTGATCGGCGAAGACATCACGCTCGGCTCGACTCTCACGCCGGGCCTCGGGCGGGTGCGCGCCGATCCCGGCCAGCTGGAGCAGGTGCTCGTCAACCTCGCCGTCAACGCGCGCGACGCCATGCCCGCGGGCGGGCGCCTCACCCTCACCACCGCCAACGTGGACGTGGAGCCCCCGCCCCCCGGCGCGGGTGCGGGCGGGCCCGTGCCCCCCGGCCGCTACGTCGTGCTGCAGGTGACGGACACCGGCACCGGCATGGATGCCATGACGCAGGCGCGTATCTTCGAGCCGTTCTTCACCACCAAGCCGCGCGGGCGCGGCACCGGGCTCGGTCTCGCGACCGTGTACGGCATCGTGCGCCAGAGCGACGGCCACGTCGCGGTGGAGAGCGCGCCCGGTGCCGGCACCACCTTCCGGATCTACCTGCCGCGCGTGGACGCGCCGCTCGCCGTCGCCACGCCGGCGCAGGCGCCGGCCGCCACGGCGGGCTCCGGCACGATTCTGCTGGTGGAAGACGAGCGTCTGGTCCGCGTCCTGGCCCGCAAAATTCTCGAGCAGGCGGGCTACCGCGTGCTGGTGGCCGAGGGTGGTGCAGAGGCGATCGAGCTGGCCCGCGGGCACAACGGTGTCATCGACCTGCTCGTGACCGACGTCGTGATGCCCGAGATGAGCGGCCGCGAGCTGGTGCGCCGCCTGCTGCCGGAACGCCCCGCCGTGCGTGTCTTATACATGTCCGGCTATTCCGACGAGGCCGTGGCGCAGCACGGCGTGCTGGATGTGGGGACGTCGTTCATCGCGAAGCCGTTCACGCCCACCACGCTCGCCGCCAAGGTCCGCGAGGTGCTGGAAGCGAGCTAGGCGGGTTCGATCTCCGGCTTCTCGTTCCACCCCACCCAGTACCCCTGCAGGATGCGCACGAGGTCGGTGAGGGAGTCGAAGCCGACCGGCTTCACCAGGTAGGAGTTGGCGCCCAGGTCATAGGCGCGATTGACGTCGGCGCTCTCGCGCGACGACGTGAGTACCACGATCGGCAGGCGGCGCAGTGTGGGAGATTGGCGCACCCATTCGAGCACTTCCAGCCCCGAGCGCCGCGGCAGCTTGAGATCGAGCAACACCACGCCCGGCAGCGGATGATCGTCGCGGTCGGCGTAGGTCCCTTCTCCCGCCAGGTACGCGACGGCGGCGTCGCCGTCTTCCACGGTATAGACGGGGTTCTTGATCTCAGCTTTGGCGAAGGCCCGCCGGATCAGGATGACGTCGTTGGCGTCGTCCTCAACCAGCAGTATGGCTGTGCCGCTCATCCACTGCCTCCGCCTGAGAGAGTTCGATCCAGAATCTACTGCCGCCGCCCGGCTGCGATTCCACCCCCACATGGCCACCCATGCGCTCGACGCCTTTGCGCACGATCGCCAACCCGATCCCCGTGCCGGGATAATCCTCCGCCGGGTTGAGCCGCTCGAACACCCGGAAGATGCGCTCGTGATGCTCCGGCGCGATCCCGATGCCATTGTCTTCGACCCACACGCGCACCCGGCCGTCCCGCCGCTCCGCCCGGACGTGCACCTCGGGCGTGCGCTCCGCCGGCACGAACTTGATGGCGTTGGCGAGCAGGTTGGCGAGGACCTGCGCCAGCGTCGTTTCGTGGCCGATGACGGCCGGCAGCGGCTCGTCCACCACCACGCGCGCGTGGCGGGCCGCCACGTCGTCCGCCACCTGCTCGGTGGCGCTCTGCATCGCGCGATGCAGGTCGAGCGGCGTGAGCCGCAGCTCGGAGCGCGTGATGCGGCTGTAGGAGAGCAGGTCGCGGATCAACAGGTCCATCGTGTTCGCCCCGGCCACCACCCGCTCGGCATACTGGCGGCCGGTCTGGTCCAGCCGCTCGCCATAGTCCTCGAGCAGGGCCTGGCTGAACCCGCCCATGGCGCGCAGCGGCGCGCGCAGATCGTGCGAGATGGAATAGGCGAACGCCTCGAGCTCTTCGTTGCGCTCCTGCAGCTCGGCCGTGCGGGCGCGCACGCGGTCTTCCAGGCGCTGCTGCGCTTCGCCGACGCGCGTCACCATCGTGTCGAACGCCGTGGCAAGTCTGCCGAGCTCGTCGCCGCGCGGGTCGGATCCGACCGCCTGCGTGTAGTCGCCCGCCGTCACCGCTTCGGCGGCGTGCGTGAGCCGCGCCAGGGGGTGTGTGAGCATCCGGCTGAGCACCCAGGCGGCGGGAATGCCGAGCAGCAGAATGACGGCCCCGATCAAGACGAGCTGCCTTGCGACGAGACGGGCCGTCGCCAGCACCGTTTGCGCAGGATACTCCACCAAGACGAGCCACGGCGCGCCCGCGATCGGCCGCACGGCGGCGTAGATCGAGCCCACGCCGGCGCGGTCATAGCGCAACAGGCCCGTCGCGTGCGTCACATCGATGGGCGGGCCGGGCACGCGCTGTGTCAGGTCGGTCCAGACGTCGCCGGCGGAGTTGCCGATGTAGAGGTGGGCGTTGGCGCCGACAATGTGATTGAGCTGCTCGCGCGAGCGAGCGGTGCCCGCCACCCAACGCCATTCCACCACGTAGCCCAGGGTGTGTCCCGCGGTCCCGACGCGCGCCGCGATGGGGTAGGCCAGGGAGTCGCCCGCGATTCGGAACGGGCCGATGACGGCCGTGTCGGACACGGCAGCCTGCCGCAGCAACGAAGAATCCGCGACCAGACCGCGTCGCGGCGCCTCGCCTTGTGACAGCAGGCGGCGACGGTCCGCCGACCACAACGCGACCCCCGCAACCGATCCCGTACGCTCCAGCGGCGGCACCAAAGCCGCCAGGGCGGCCGCCGATTGGCTCGGGACAGGACGGGTGACGTAGGCGACCACCGCCGGATTCCGGGCGATGCTGTCGAGATGGGTGGCGATTTGATTGCGCGAACCGTGCAGCATGTCGGCGAATTGGTCCGTCACCGTACCTAACCGGTCGGTCGCAACCGACACGGCCGCCCGCGCCGTGGCGCGATAGGCGGCGACCGCGTACACGCCGGTCACCACGACCACGAGGCCGCCGATGAGCAGCGGGAGCTTCAACTTGATGGACAGGCCGCGCATACATCCCTCACTGCACGGGGAGGCTGCCGGGCGCGAGGTTCAAGCTAGTGGCGGGCGCGGGGAGCGCCAGCCAGCGAACGCCTACAGCGGTGTGGAGCGGGCTTCCAGCAGAGAGAGGGCGCGTTCCAGGCGCACCAACGCGGCCGCCACGTCTTCTTGGTTCGCCTCGGGGTGGCCGGCGGCCACCTGCCGCAACAACTGCATCGCGTTGCGGATATGCTCGGCGGGTGTCTCCCTGGTGTTGTGGCGGGGGCGGCAACGGCGATCGAGGGTACTGCGACGCTCGGCCCCGACGCGGCGATCGACCACGGCGCGGCGCTCGGGAAGAGACATCAGGACCACGCGCCGCCGCGGTGCGGCGCGCTGGTCCATCCCACGACGACGGTCTGCCAGAAGACGGGTCGGCAAGACGGCTCGCTGGTTCGAGGGGGTCGGCCCGGCACCAATTTGGTGACTCGGGAGCGACTCGGCCAGTCTGAACCCGGTCACAGGATCTTCATACTGGGGTTATTCTTTCGGAACGGTGATTCCCCGCACCTGGAGGACGTGATGCGCCCCGCGTTTCTGTCGCTCGCCCTCGCTCTCGCCGCCGTGGCGCCCGCCGCCGCCCAACAGCCGGCCGGCGATTCCGCCTACACGATCACCGACGCGATGATTCCAATGCGCGACAGCGTGCGGCTGCACACCGTGATCCTCGCGCCGCGGGGCGCGGGCCCGCTGCCGATTCTGATGGACCGGACACCCTACGGCGCCACGGGCGCGGCCGACGGGATGGCGCGCAGCGCGGCGCATCTGGGACTGTCGGGATACATCATCGTGCTGCAGGACATTCGCGGGCGCTTCGGCTCGGAAGGCACGTTCGACATGAACCGGCCGCCCCACTCGGGCCACGCCGGCACCGACGAGAGCACCGACACCTACGACGCGATCGACTGGCTCGTGAAGAACGTCGCCAACAACAACGGCAAGGTCGGCATCTTCGGGATCTCCTATCCCGGCTGGCTCACCGCGGTCGGCGGCATCGGGGCGCATCCCGCGCTCAAGGCGATCAGCCCGCAGGCGCCGATGGGCGACACCTGGATGGGCGACGACTTCTTCCATCAGGGCGCGTTCCGGCTCACCTACGGCCTGGAGTACGCGTGGGAGCTGGAAGCGTCGACCGACTTGAGCGTCACACCCGCGCCGGCGCGCTACGACACCTACGAGTGGTACCTGGCGTTTCCCACGCTCGGTGCGCTGGCGGCCGAAGTCGGGGCAACGAGCTGGCCGACGTGGCGGCGCTTCGTGGAACACCCGGCGTACGACAGCGTGTGGAAGGCGCGCTCGCTGCCGCGCTACTTCACGCACACCACCGTCCCCACCCTCACGGTGGGCGGTTGGTGGGACCAAGAAGATGAATACGGGCCGCTCGCCAGCTACCAGTCGCTGGAGCGCAGTGACACCGCGGGAATCAATCATCTGGTGATGGGTCCGTGGTATCACGGCCAGTGGTTCGGAGATTCCGGCACGCAGCTCGGCAACGTGCACTTCGACCGGGCCACCGGCGTCGATTTCCGCGCGCTGCAATCGAAGTGGTTCGCCTATTGGTTGAAGGGCGAGGGCGACGGCAAGTTCGCCGAGGCGACGCTGTACGACGCCGGCACCAACGAGTGGCGCACGTTCGACACGTGGCCGCCGCAGGGGGCGGCGCATCGCAACCTGTATTTCCGCGAGAACGGGACGTTGTCGTTCGATCCGCCCACGGCCGCCGCGGGCGCCGATCAATACGTGTCCGATCCCGCCCATCCGGTGCCGTACCGGCCACGGCCCGTGGAGCGCACCTATTCGCCCACGTCGCGCTGGCGGCGCTGGGAGACCGAGGATCAGCGCTTCGTGGACGGCCGGCCCGACGTGCTCACGTGGCAGACGGCGCCGCTCACCGCCGCGGTGACGGTGTCGGGCAACGTGGTGGCGCACTTGTTCGCCGCGACCACCGGCAGCGACGCGGATTGGGTCGTGAAGTTGATCGACGTCTATCCCGACACGGTGCCCGAGCGCCCGACCATGGGCGGGTACGAGCTGATGGTGACGGGCGAGATCATGCGCGGGCGCTATCGCACCAGCTGGGAGCACGCGGCGCCGCTGTCGCCCAACGTGGTCGAGCCGTTCACGGTCGACCTGCACCAGCAGGCGTACACGTTCCGAAAGGGCCACCGCATCATGGTGCAGGTGCAGAGCACGTGGTTCCCGCTATACGACCGCAACCCGCAGACGTTCGTGCCCAATATTTTCAAAGCCCGCGCGACGGCGTACCGGGCGCAGACGCACCGGGTGTACCGCAGCGTGAAGTATCCGTCGCACGTCACGGTGGACGTGGTGAGGTAAGGAGAAACCCCGAGTCGCGAGCGCGCGCTGAGCACGAATGTTTGACTAACCGGCGGGGCGACGTTACCGTTGGTGCAAGAGCGAACGTCAGGGCGGGAATGGGCGCAGGCGCCGTTCCCGCTTTTTCAGTATACGGAGGCGGCATGAGCACGACCGATGCGATGAGCGCGAGCTGGACCAAGGTGCTGGCGCCCTACCGCGAGCCCGACCCGAAGCGCAGCGTGTGGCAGCTCGCGAGCGCCGCGCTGATGTTCGCGGCGTCGTGGGCGCTGATGTATTTCGCGCTCGGCGTGGGCTACTGGTTGACGCTGATTCTGGCGGTGCCGGCGGCGTTCTGCCTGATCCGTCTCTTCATTATTCAGCACGACTGCGGCCACGGGGCCTTCTTCAAATCGAGCCGCGCGGCGGACATCACCGGATCGATTCTCGGCGTCTTCACGCTGACGCCCTACCACTATTGGCGGAAGACGCACGCGCTGCATCACGCCACCTCCGGCAACCTCGAGCATCGCGGCTTCGGCGACATCGACACGTTGACCGTCGCCGAGTACACGGCGCTGTCGCGCTGGGGGCGCTTCAAGTATCGCGTGTACCGCCATCCGGCGGTGTTGTTCGGCGTCGGCGCGATCGTGCAGTTCTTCATCGCCCACCGTCTGCCCACGCTGGTGCCGCGCACCTGGACGCGCGAGCGCAAGAGCATTTTCTGGACCGACGTGGGCCTCGCGGCGTTCGTGGTGGGGATGGGCCTGCTGGTGGGGTTCCGCGCGTTTGCGCTGGTGCACGTGCCGCTGATGGCGCTCGCCTGCTCCATCGGCGTGTGGCTGTTCTACATCCAGCATCAATTCGAGCCGACCTATTGGGAGCACGACGAGCGCTGGGTCTACGACTCGGCCGCGCTGCAGGGCAGCTCCTACTACCGCCTCCCCAAACTGTTGCAGTGGGCCACGGGCAACATCGGCCTGCACCACATCCACCACCTCAATCCGCGCATTCCCAACTACAAGCTGCAGCAGGTGCTCGACACGCACCCCGAGCTGCGCCAGGTGCCGACGCTCACCCTGTGGCAGAGCCTGCGCTGCGTGCGGTTGACGTTGTGGGACGAGCGGGCGCGGCGGCTGGTGCCGTTTCCCAAGGGCGTGAGCTAAGCGACGACGGGCGTTGCGGGGGGTTCCACCGCGGGCTGATGCTCGCGCAGGTGCGCGCCCAGATCGAGCCCCGTCTTGAGAACCACGAGCAGCGCCAGCGCCGGCACCGGCGATCCCACGAGCTGCACCAGGAATCCCCCCAGCAGAATCACGACGTGCAGTACCATCACCCTGCCGTACGGCCGCGACATCAGCAGCGCGAGGTTGGCGGTGCGATACTCCCCTTCCCCGATGTAATTCAGCGCGAACGACACGCCGTGACTCAGCACGAACGCCAGCGCCGCCGCACCGACGCCCGTCGCCTGCACGGCGTGATAGAACACCGCGGCCGTCGGGAAGCCCCTGATCGGCGCGTTGCCGAACAGCGTCATCACGAACAGCCCGTGCACGGTGGTGAACATGCCGTAGTGGAAAATGAAAAACGGCACCATGAACAACTTGGCGCCCCAGGCCAGCGGCTCGCGCGGCCGGGCCGCGAGCATCTGCAGCACGCTGAACACCCCGACGGTCACGTTCTCGAGCCAGAACAGCAGCAGGGTGGCGAACAGGGTCCAGCCGAGGAACAGCACGCCCACGAGGGGCACCAGATTCGCCCCGATCAGTACGACAGCGCTCGGCGTGAGCCGCCGGCCGCGGAAATCCAAGCTCAGAGGCATGGGCGGGAAGGTCGCGCCGCAGCGCAGGGGCGGCAAGCGCGTTAGACTAGACGAATGAACTCACCTCGCGCCGCTGCTCTGCTCGTGCTGTGCGCCGCCGCCTGCGGCGGCGGCCGCCCGCCCCGGCGGGATGTCCTGCTCCCGCCGGCCATGGATCTCACGCAGTATGGCCGCGTGGGACTGGTGACGTTCACGACCGAGAACGCCAAGGGCAAACTGGCGGCGCTCGCGACGGGAAAACTCGAGGAGTATGTGTTGGGCGCGCAAAAGGGCGTCGAGGTGCTGGAGTTGGGCGCGCCCGAGCCGCTGTTGCAGCGGGCGGGCGCCACCGATCTGGGACCGGCGGCGGCGCAGAGGCTGGCGGCGGACAGCAATCCGGTTCCCGTGGTGTTCTTCGGCCATCTCAAGGTCTCCAATGTGAAGCCCAGCGGCGGCCTGCTGGGCATCACACACCTCGAGGGGACCGTGACGGTGGAGTTGACCGTGGCGCTGCTCTCGACCAAGACGGGGGGCACGCTCTGGCGCTCGAGCTCCACCAGGAGCGAGAAGATTGGCGGGCTCTCAATTGTCGGCGGTGTGCCGTACTTCTCCGCGGAAGACCCCAACGACGCCTACGGCCATCTGATCAATGCCTTGGTCTACGACGTCACCTACGACTTCCGGTCGACGTGGACGCGCCAGTAACCGCCACTTCCTGCATCGCGCCGAGCTGGCGCCGCGCGAAGGTCTGCGCGAAGGCGCGGAGGGCCTGCCAGTCGGTGTACTCGTAGTTCTGCGACGTATCGGTGTCACCGCCGCCCTTCGTCACGATGCGGCGCATGAGCCACCGTTTGATGAAACCGTAGTTCCGGTAGAGTAGCGCCCCCGCCACGACCTTGTCCGTGGTGGGCTGCCACCCCGCCTCGCGCTCGAACCGCCGCATGATCTCGACGACCTCGCGCTGCACTTCCGGCCGCTGCTCGAGAATCCCCAGACATACGGACAAGAACGCGGTCGGCATGCGGTTGAGCTGCGCCGCGTAGGCGCGTACCCAGCGCTGCACCGCGCGCTGATGCCCGCCGGCATGGACCGAGGCCGCGACCAGGACGGCGTCGAATTCCTCGGGGCGGATGTCCGGCGTCACATCAGCGGCATCCACGACGGCGACGTCGCAGTGCTCCGCGCGGAGGGTCTCCGCCACCGCCGTGGCGATTTTTCGGGTGTGACCATCGGTGGTGCCGTAGAGCATCAACACGCGCGACATGGCTGGCTCCGTTGAGGGTCCCGTGCCCGGAACCTCGCCCGCCGTCTCTAAAGCCGAGCTAAACCGCGGCTGAGGAGGGCGTCAGGTTGGTGACCCGCTCGTACACTTCCAGCTCCCGCTGCGCCACGATCGGCCAGGCGAACTCGGCCGCTTTGGCCCGGCCCGCCTCGCTCATCGCCGCGCGGCGCGCCGGGTCGGCGAGCAGCTGGATGGCCGTATCCGCCCACGCCGTGGCGTCGTCCGCCGGCAGCAGCACCGCTTCGGTGCCGTCGCCCACCACCGCGCGGTAGCCGTGGTTGTCGGCGAGGATCATGGGAGTGCCGCACGCCATGGCTTCGAGCAGCGTGACGCCGAACGACGCGATGCGCGTCGGCGCGAGATAGAGATCGGCCGCGCCGTAGTACGCCGGCCGGTCGGCGAAGACCTCACCCACGAACTCCACGCTGCTCCCGAATTGCCGCGCGCGGCGGCGGTAGTGACCCCCCCAGGGGCCGTCGCCCGCCACCGTGAGGCGCGTGTTGGGAAAGCGCTCGAGAATCCGCGGCAGCGCGTCGAGCACGAGCCCGAGTCCATTGCGCGGCTCGATGCGGCCGAGAAACAGCAGCCGCGGGCCGGTCGCGAGCGCGTCGCCGGGGCGGCGCCCATTGGGCTGGAAGAAATCCGTGTTCACGCCGTTGGGAATGATCTCCCACTCGGCGCGGAAGTAGCGCGACAGGACGTCCACCACGGGTGCGCTCACCGCGATGGTCGCGGCGTGGCCATCGAGCAGGCGCTGCAACGGCCGGCGAAATACGGCGTAGCCGAGCGAGCGCTCGAACCAGGTGTGGAAGGTCGCGACGACGGGGATGCCGAGCCGGATGGCCGCCTGCGGCGCCAGAATGCCGAACACGGGATTCAGGCCGCCGTGCACGTGCACCACGTCGAAGCGGCCCGCGCGAAACGCGCTCTCGAGTTGGCGCCCCAGGCGCCAGCCGGTGGTGATGCGGGCCACGCCGCCGTTGGCGTAGATCACGCGGCTGGTGCCGACGCGCTGCACGAACTCGGGATCGGGGCCGGCGCCCGCCATCTTCGACGTGACGATCGTGACGGCGTGGCCCCACTCGAGCAGCTGCAGCGCCTGGTTGTGAACGTGCTCCGGCACACCGCCGAGCTGGGGATAGTAGTCTTCCGCCACCAAGGCGATGCGCATCCGGTTCGATCCTGACGATTAGGGTGGACGAGGCTTTTGCCGCTCGACGCGAGCCGCCGCGACCCGCGCTTGCTCCACGCCTCCCAGAACGGCCTGCGGCTGTTCTTCCTGGAGGTAGTGACCAGCCCCGCGCACGGAGTCGAGCGTGAACGCCGGCAGGGTTCGCTGCATCAGATCGAGCTCGAAGTCGGGGACGTCGCCGTCGTGATGCGGCGCGGTACCGACCAGCTCGACGACGGGACACGTGATCGCGGTCAGCCGCGGCTGCAGCCTGTCGCGTTCGCGCGACGCCGACATCGCCAAGAAGACCTTGAGGGTAGCGTCGAGGTCACGAGCCGCGCCGGCGGTGTATCCGTACACCACCGGCTCGCTGATCCACGTGGTATCGCCGGAGGAGGACATGAGGCTGCGGCGAACCACCCGCCGGATCAACCCGATGCCCCCGAACAACTTGATCCACGGCGCGAAGCGCATCGCGCGCTTGAACGCGGGGGTGACGGCCGTCTCCGTCGGTCCGCTTTCGATCAGGACGAGCGCCGACACGAGGTCCGGATGATGCAAAGCGAGACGCAGGGCGATCGCCCCGCCGATCGAGTGGCCCAGCACGATGGCGTGGCGGACGCCGAGTGAGTCGAGGGCCGCGGCCACGCGCTCGGCCTGCGCCGAAAGGGAGTAATCGGCTTTGGGGGGCTTCGCCGAGAACCCGAGCCCCAGCGGCTCGACGATGACGCTGCGGTAGCCGCAGTCGCCGAGCAGGGGGATCATCTTGCGGAAGGAGTAGGCCGAGCCGAAGAGGCCCGGAATCATGACCACGGGCTCTCCCGCCCCGCTCGTCACGACGCGCAGCGATTCGTCCCGGCCCACGGCGACCTTGATGGTCTGCGTGGTGGTGTCGCCGGCGAGCAGGGCCGCGATCAGCAGGAGCATGGCAGGCGCAATAGATTTCCCGTCCGCACGTGACCGACTCGACCTCCGTCGCCTTGTTGTTCGATTTCGGCGGCACGCTCGACGCCGACGGCGTCCCCTGGAGCCCGCGCTTCCATCAGGCGTACCGCGCCGCGGGCGGCACGCTCGATTTCGCCGCGTTCGATCCCGTATTCGCCGCGTCCGACCGCGCGCTCAACCGCGCGCCCGATATTCGCACTACGGGATTCCGCGCCGCCATCGAGCTGCAGGCGCGCCTGCTCATGGACCTCATTCCCGGCGATGCCCGCACCGTGAACCCCGGCGCCATCGCCGCGCCGCTGCACGCGCAGGCGCTCGCGACCGTGCAACGCAATCGGCCGCTGTTGGAACGGTTGGCGCGTACGCATCGTCTGGGTGTGGTGTCCAATTTCAGCGGAAATCTCAGGCCCTGCCTCGCCGAGTTAGACCTGTTGCAATTTTTTACCGTCACGGCCGACTCGACGCTGGTAGGCGTGAGCAAGCCGGACGCGCGGATCTTCCAGTACGCACTCGCTGCCCTCCCGAGTTCCCCGCCGCAGACCTGGATGATCGGCGACAACCCCGAGGCCGACATCGGCGGGGCGGCGCGACTCGGGCTCAAGACCTGCTGGCTCGCGCCCGCCGAGCGTGAACTGCCCGCCGGTCTCGCGCCCACGGCCCGTATCGCCCGCCTCGCCGACCTCGAGCGGGCGCTCGCCCTGATCTGACCGGATGCACGGCCTCGTCCTGGCAGGTGGAGAAGGTAGCAGGCTCGCAGCCGAAGGCGTGCCCACCCCCAAGCCCCTGCTGGAGGTGGCGGGCCAGCCGCTGATCGTGACCCTGTTGCGCACGTTCGAGCGACTGGGGTGCGAGTCGCTGACGTGCATGGTCCGGGCCGACTTCCCCGCCGTCGTCCAGGCCCTGGAAGCGTCGCATTTCAAGCCACCTTTCATTCTGAAGACCTGCACCACGCCCTCATCGGCCCATACATTGGTGGCAGGGCTTCAGGCAGTGCCCGCGGGACCGGTGTTTTGCAGCATGGTGGACACCGTGATGCGCCCGCGCGACTGGGCCGCGGCCTACACCGCCACGGCCCACCATTTGGCCGGGGGCGCCGACGCGGTTCTGGTTGTGACGCCTTTCATACATGACGAGTCTCCGCTGTACGTCGCGCGCGACCGCGAGGGTCTGGCGCGTTCCCTGGGCTCCACGCCCGGAGGGGACGCCCGGGTCACCGGCGGTGTATACGGTTTTGGTCCCGCGGCTCGTGAGGCCGCCCGCGATGCTCTGGCCGACGGCGTGCAGCGGATGCGCGGCTTCTTGCAGCGCTTGATCGCGGACGGCGCGCGCGTGGCGACGGTCGAAGTGCCGCAGATCATCGATCTGGACCGGCGCTCCGATTGGGACTTGGCGAACACCTGGATGGCGTCGTTGGACGGCTGACCCCCCAACCCGCAGTGGCGGAGGGAATCGCGTGGCAGAGGCAATCGCCATCTACCGCAGTCCTGCTTTTTCTCCGCTCCAACATCGGACGAACGACACGGCTATCCTGGACGAGACGCTCGCGTGTCTCGGCCGGAGCGGCTGGCGCGTGTCCACGATCAGCGAAGCCGAGGTGGCCGACGGCCGCCTGCCGCACGGCGACCTCTACCTCAACATGTGCCAGGGGCCGCTCGCCTCCGAGCGGCTGTTGCCGCTCGAATCGGATCACTGCGTGGTGGTGAACAAGCCGTCGAGCGTGCTCAACTGCCACCGCCATCGGCTGGTGAAGCACATCGCGAATACGCCGCTGGCATTCCCGCGCACGCTGATCTGGTCGTCGCGCGCGGCGCTGCCGCCGCTCGCCGAGCTCGACCTGCTCGATCCCGGGCAAGACCGCCTGTGGTTGAAGCGCGGCGACGTGCACGCCGAGCGGCCGGAAGACGTGGTCGCCGTCACGCGCGCCCAGCTCGAGCCCGCGATGAACGCCTTCGCCGAACGCGGCGTGCCGTGGGTGGCGCTGCAGCAGCACGTCCCCGGCACGATCGTGAAGTTCTACGGCGTGGCGGACGGGCGCTTCTTCCGCTGGTACGCATCCGACGCGGGCGCCGCGGGGCCCCGCCCCGCGATCGACGAAGACCGCCTGAAAGCGCTGGCGTTCGACGCGGCCGCGCTGCTCGGGCTCGAAGTGTTCGGCGGCGACGTCGCGCTACCGCGTCCCAACCGCCCTATTCTCATCGACATCAACGACTGGCCCAGCTTCGCGCCCTTCCGGGAGGAAGCGGCGCAAGCGATTGCCGCGTACGTTTCGGACCGGGTCGCCCAAAGGAGAGAACCGAGTGATTGAGACCGCGCGCACCGCCACCCAGCTGCCCGGCCCCAAGTCGCGGGCGCTGTTCGACGCCGAGGCGCGCTTCATGGCGCCCGGCACGCAAAGCGTGGCGCTGTACAGCAAACTGGCCATCGACCGCGGCGAAGGCGCCGTGTTGTACGACGTCGACGGCAACGCGTACGTCGACCTGCTGGCCGGCGTCGGCGTCGCCGCGCTGGGCTATGCCCACCCCAAGTACGTGGCCGGGATGCAGCGCCAGATCGCCCGCGTGCACGTCGGCAGCTTCACCACCGAGCACCGCGCGGCGCTGGTCGAGCTGATCGCGCACGTGACGCCCGGTGACCTGAACCGCACGCAGTTCTATTCGAGCGGGGCGGAGGCGGTCGAAGCGGCCGTGCGGCTCGCGCGCTCGCGCACCGGTAAGTCCGAGCTGATCGGATTCTGGGGCGGCTTCCACGGCAAGACGGCGGGCGTGCTGCCGCTCCTCGGCAGCAACTTCAAGCACCAGCTGGGCCCGCTGATGCCGGGCACGTACAGCGCGCCCTACGCGTCGTGCGCGCGCTGCGCCTTCGACAAGACGTTCCCGTCGTGCGAGTGGCACTGCGTGCAGTTCCTGAAGAAGAAGATCGAAGTCGAGACCGCGGGCAACGTCGCGGCGATCATCGTGGAGCCGATCCAGGGGACGGCGGGCAACATCGTGCCGCCGCCCGGCTACCTGCGCGTGCTGCGGCGCCTGGCCGACGACATCGGTGCGCTGCTCATCGCGGACGAAATGCTCACGGGCTTCGGGCGTACGGGCAAGATGTTCGCCATCGAGCACGACGGGGTCGTGCCCGACATCATGACGGTGGGCAAGGGTTTCGGCGGCGGCTTCCCGATGAGCGGCGTGATCGCGCGCGAGGAAGTGGCGTTCGCCAAGCCCTGGGCCAATCCCAGCGGCAGCTCGTCGAGCTACGGCGGCAATCCGTTCGCCGCGGCGGCAGCGCACCTGGCGATCCAGACGATCCTCGAAGAGGGGCTGGTCGAAAACTCCCGGCGCGTCGGCGAGAAGATGCTGGCCGAGCTGAAGAGCTGGGAGGGCGAGATCCCCATCGTGAGCGACGTGCGCGGCAAGGGCCTGATGATCGGCATGGACCTGGTGGTGCCGGGCACGCGCACGCTGCTCGACAAGAAGGTGACGCGCTGGATCTTCGACACGCTGCTCTCCCGCGGCGTGCTGGCGATGATCTACAACCCCGAAGTGCGCCTCAATCCGCCGCTCGTGATCTCCGAGGAGCAGGCGTTGGGCGCGCTCGCCGTCATGAAGGATGTGCTGAGTGAAGCCGTCGAACGCGCTCGCCCATAAGGGCGCGGCGATCGAGGAGTGGATCGACATCCACTTCTACCGGCCGCTGGGCATCCGCCTCGCACGGGCGCTCGCGGGCACCAGGATCTCGGCCGACGAGGTCACCCTGTGGGCGTTGGTCGCGGGACTGATCGGCGGCCAGCTCTTCCTCTACTCCGACCGGCGGCTCAACGCGCTGGGCTTCGTGATGTGGGTGGTCTCGGACGTGTTCGACAGCGCCGACGGCCAGCTGGCGCGGCTGCGGGGCGCCTCCACCCGCTTCGGACGGGCGCTGGACGGCATCAGCGACAGCCTGCGCTTCGCCTACCTCTATTTGTGCCTGCTGCTGCGCCTGCTGGCCGGGGGCGCGGGGTGGCCGGCGGTGGCGCTGGTGGTGGTGGCGGCCGCGAGCCACTCGCTGCAGGCCACCATCGTCGACTTCATTCGCAGCGCCTACCTGTGGGCGGGCCTCGGTGAGGGCAGCGTGGACCTGCCCGAGGACGTCGCGACGCCAGAGTCGGGGCGCTGGCTGGCGCGCGTGAGCGGGCGGATTTATCGCGATTACGTGCTGCGCCAGGCCTTCGTGCTGCCGTGGTCGGTGCGGCTGATGCGGTTGCTGCGCAGCCGCGACTGGCCCGCCGCGGTGCGTGAGGAGTATCGCGAGCGCCAGCAGAAAGTCCTGGCGCTCTGCCCGACCCTGGGCCAGAACCTGCGCATCGCGCTGCTCGCGGTCGTCGCGGCGACGGGCCGGCCGTCCTTGTTCCTGTGGACGTCCGCCGTGCTGCTCAACATCGTCGTCGCGGCGCTCGTCGCCGTGCACGAGTGGAACGCGGCCGCCCTGCTCGCCTCGCTGCATGAGTCGGACAGTGCCTACGTCTGATCTTGCGCCCGCGCGGCGCTATCGCGGCGCGATCCTCGGCTCCGGCAACATCGCGTTGCACGCGCACCTGCCGGCGTTCCGCGAAACGCCGGGGGTGCGCGAGCGCGTGGAGATCGTCGCCCTGGTGGACGGCGCGAGCACCGCCAGAGTCGCGGGCGTCCCCCGCCTGGACGATCGCGATCAGCTCAGCGATCTGGGCCCCATCGACTTCATCGACATCTGCACGCCGACCGCCACGCACCTGGAGCTCGCCACCTGGGGCCTGGAGCAAGGCTACCACGTACTGTGCGAAAAGCCGGTCGCGATCTCCCCCGGCGATGCGACGGCGCTGCGCCGGCTGGCGGGCGCGCGCGGCAAGGTCCTCGTGCCCTGTCACCAGTATCGCTTCAACCCGGCGTGGCGGACGCTGGCGCAGTGGCTCGAAGCGGGCCGCATCGGCCACTGGCACCTGGCCGAGTTCGCCGTGTACCGCCAGCTGGCCGATCCCGGCGCGATGCGCGCACCCACGCCGTGGCGCGGCAGCCGCCGCGACAGCCTGGGCGGCGTCCTGCTCGACCACGGTACCCATCTCATCTATCAGCTGCTCGACGTCGCCGGTCTCCCGCACGCGGTGCAAGCGTGGACCGGCCGCCTGCGCCACGGCGACTACGACGTGGAAGACACGGCGTCGCTGCTGTTCGAGTATCCCGAGCGCGCGGCGACCATGCTGCTCACGTGGGCCGCGGCGCGGCGCGACAACCTGGTCCGTTTCACCGGGGAGCGCGGCACGATCGAGCTGGTGGGCGGCGAGCTGCGGCTCGATACCGGCGACGCGACCGAGCGCATCGACTTTTCGGCGCAGCTCCAGAAGACCGCCTACTCCGGTTGGTTCGGGCGGCTGTTCGCCGAGTTCGTGGACGCGCTCGACATCGGCGGCGCCGACGCCGCGCTGCACGACATCGCGCGCGTCGCCACCGTGCTGGACCTCGCCTACACCGCCGCTGAAACCGGCTGCCGCCAGACACCCGTTCTACTCGTGTGAACAAGAAGCTGCGGCTGGTTTTCTTCGCGTGCGGCGCCACGATTTTCGCCATCCTCGTGGCGCGCATGGGCCTCGGCACCATCATCAGCAACGCGCGCCAGGCGGGGTGGGTGTTCATCCCGCTGCTCGTCCTCACCGGCGTGATGTATGTGTGTCACGGCGCGGCCTCGTGGCTGATGCTCGCCTCCGAGCCCGGCCGTCCCAGCTTCTGGCGCACCTGGGCGATTACCGTCTCGGGGTTCTCGATCAATTACGTCACGCCAATGGTCAACCTGGGCGGCGAGCCCTACAAGGCGGCGGCGCTCGCTCCGTGGATCGGCGCGCGGCGCGCGGCGGGATTCGTGGTGCTGTATCAGATGCTGCACAGTCTCGCCATCGCGCTCGTGAGCCTCACGGCGCTGGCGCTGGGCGCGCTGCTGCTCCCCGCCGACCCCGCGCTGCGCGGCGTCATGGCGTTGGCGGCGGCAGGCCTGCTCGCCGCCACGCTGTTTCTGTTCTGGGCCCATCGCCACGGCGGGTTGCAGCGCACGGTCGACCTCGTGATGCGGCTGCCGCTCGTGGGGCGCCTGGCGCGCCGCCTCGAGCCGTACCGCCCCACGCTGGCGTTGATCGACGAGCAGATCACCGCGTTCTATCACGCCGACCGGCGGCGGTTTTTCCTGGCGTTGGCGCTCGAGTATCTGGGCCGCGCCCTGCTGATGTCGGAGTACTATCTCATCCTGTTGAGCATGGGGATCGACGTGGGCTGGGCGCGCGCGTTCGTGGTGGGCGGGCTGGCGTCGCTGGTAGGGAATGCGATGTTCATGCTGCCCTATGAGCTCGGTGCCAAAGAAGGCTCGCTCTACCTCCTGTTCCGCATGGTGGGCGTGAACCCGGCGCTCGGCGTGTATGCCGCGCTGGTGAGCCGGCTGCGCGATCTCGCGTGGATCGGCATCGGCCTGGTGCTGATCTGGGTCGCGGGGCGGCGCGGCGTACCGGCGCCCGCTCCCAGCGACGCGTGAAGCTCCCCACCCACGTCCTGGCCACCACGCTCGGCGTCAAGGCGATGGGGCTGCACGGCGGCGACATCGCGCTGGCGTTCGCGTTCGGCTGCGGCATCGACATCGATCATCTGCTCAAGCTGCCGTTCTATCTGAAGTCCGTCGGGTTCAAAGACCGCCGCGGGTATTACTGGCGGTCTTCGTTGCAGGAACCAGTCGCGCTCCTCTGGATCATCCCGCTCAGCATCTTCCTGGGCACCGTCATCCCGATTGTGTTCTTCGTGATCCACATCGCCATGGATTACAGCGTGCGCTTCGAGAAGATGCCGTTCTATCCCTACAGCGCGTATGTAACGCGCGGCTGGCTGCTGGGACTATCCGATACCGTGAAAGAGGCCGTGCTGTTCGTGCTGCTCGCATGTACGACTTCGCTCCTGTTCTTAGCCGCGCGGTAGACCGCGTCACCCGGCCCGCGCTGCGGGCGCTGCACCTCGGCCTGGGGCTGTCGCCCAGCCAGGTGACGTGGGCGTCGTTCTGGGCGAGTGCGATTGCGGCCGTCGCGATCGCCCTGGGCCATCTGTATCCCGGCCTGTGGTTGATGGCGCTGGGCCAGATTCTGGACTCGCTCGACGGCGGCATCGCGCGGCAGTTCGGCCTCGCGTCAGACGCAGGGAGGCGGCTCGACACGCAGCTCGACCGCGCGTCCGAGGCCGTGCTGTTTCTGGGATTCGCGTGGGCGGGGCTGGCACCCTGGAAGCTCGTGATTCTCGCCTTCGCGGGCGTCATGCTGATGACGAGCATCGCCGATCGGTCAGGAATCGATCCGGGTTTCAAGCGGTTCGCGTTGTACTTCGGCCTGTGGCTTCCCTATCGCGTTATCTTCACGGTGATCTTCGGCGTCAATCTCGCGGCCTACGTGATCGGGCTGCTGGTGATCGACTTCAAGTTTCAACGCAAGATGGATGCGTTGGGCGGCGATCTCGACACCGTGGCGTCGCGGGCAGCGGCGCTCGAGCAGACCGGTTCGTAAACAGGAGACTCACCATGTTGCACGCTCTGCTGGCACTTTCGCTCGTCTCGACCTCGCCCCGTCCCGCGCCGGCCGTCGCCGTGTTCGCAGGCGGCTGCTTCTGGGGCGTGGACGCGGTGTTCAAGCACGTGAAGGGCGTCGTCAACGTGGTATCCGGATACTCGGGCGGCGACGCCGTTCCGGCCGGCTACGAGCAGGTGAGCACCGGCACCACGGGGCACGCCGAATCGGTGCAGGTCACGTACGACTCGACGCAGGTGTCGTACGAGCAGCTGTTGCAGGTGTTCTTCCTGGTGGCGCACGATCCCACCGAGCTCAACCGCCAGGGGCCGGACGAGGGCACGCAGTATCGCTCGGTCGTGTTTTATGCGACGCCCGAGCAGCACCGCGCGGCCGCGGCGGCGATCGCGGCGCTGACCAAACAGCACGTGTTCGCGGGTCCGATCGTGACGCAGGTCGTGCCGCTGAAGGCGTTCTATCCGGCGGAGGCGTATCACCAGAATTATCTGGCGCTCCATCCGGACCAGCCCTACATCGTCTACAACGACTTGCCGAAGCTGCGGCGGCTCGCGGAGCGGTTTCCGGCGCTGTATCGCGCCTAGCTCCTACTCAGCCCCAGGGCTCGTCCGCCGTGGGGCCGTAGATCGACGGGACCTTCGCGTCCACCATCCGCAGATAGATCGAGAATTGCCCGCGGTGGTGAATGCTGTCGTGCAGCAGAAACCACAACACGTCCATGCGCCGCAGGTCGCCCATTTTCTTGGGACCGACCATGAACTTCACGGTCTTGTCGAGCTCGGCGTCCGGCGTCCGCCGGACGTGCGCGACGAACGCCGCGTGCGCCTGCTCGTAGGCGGTGACCACCTCCGCGAACGTGGCGGGCGGCTTGGGAATCCGCTTGAAGTCCATCTCGCCGTCGATCGCCATGTCGGCGCCCTTCATCTCGAAGATGAAGTTGAAGGCGAGGGCCTGCGCCGATTTGCACTTGGGGTGGGGCGTGAAGTCCGCCTGCTCCGCGGGATACGCTTTCAACACCTTATGCGTCGTCTTGTATTCCATCTCGAGCGACTTGATGAACAGGTCTTTCTCACTCATGGCAGTCTCCTTGGGTGTCCCCGGGCTCACGCCTTCTACCCCAGCGTCAGCTCGAGTTTCGTGACCGCCGCGGGCGCGAAGCGATAGGCGATCACCGACCCGCGCGCCGTCACGTCGGCGGTCGCCGGCGCGACGACGTTCGGGTGCTCGAAGGTGTTCACGTCATGCACGCTCTTGGCGGCGAGCGTCGTGGCGCGCGCCGCGGTGACCGTACCGCCCCGCACCGCGATCTCCGCGTCGCGCGGCTCGCTGAGCGACGGATTCGTGACGGTGAGCGTCAGGGTCTTGCCGCGCCGCGACGCCGAGCCGTTCAAGCCCCAGAGCTTGTCGACCGCCGGCGCAGACCACAAGGTGCGCACCGCCTGCGCGCCCTGATGC
>DATLWA010000065.1:0-2132 GCA_035576905.1 Gemmatimonadales bacterium | reverse complement strand
GCGGCTCGCTTACCGTGATCAGGATGTCGTTGGCCGACTCGAAGGTTCCGCTGCCGTCCTGGTCGACGTACACGATATATCCCAGATTCCACGTCGTACCGAGCGTCCCGGTGGTGCAGCTGGGGGGCGTCTGGTTGTACGTGCTGCTGGGACAGAGCGTGACCCTGAGTCCGCGCTTGGCGGCCTCGGCGCGAGCGATCGCAAGATTCGCCATCAGGTCGCTCGACTGGCTGCGAATGCGGCTGTTTTGGATCACGGTGGTGAACGACGGTGTGGCGAGGGCGGCAAGCACCGCCACGATCGAAATCGTGAGCATGAGCTCGATGATCGACATCCCGAGCGCTCCCCGGGCCCGGCCGGCGTGGCGGATATGGTTGTTCTTGGTCATCCCTTTTCCCCGACGTGATGATGCATGGGACGAAACCCGCCGCCTACTTGCCGGCGACGGACGGCGGGGCGGCCGGGATGGTCGGCGCCGGCCCGGGCGAGCCTGGCACGGCGGCCGCGGCATAGTTCACACCCCCGGCTGCTACAATGCACACCTTGTCAGGTTCGCGCCCGACCTTTACCCGATACCGGTCCGATCCTAGCCATGAACATTGCTGGTGTAGCTCAGCTGGTAGAGCAACTGATTCGTAATCAGTAGGTCGCCCGTTCGAGTCGGGCCACCAGCACCAATCCCGACCAAATGCCCGCCTCCATCCTGGTCGTCGACGACGACGAAAGCATCCGCGAGTTGCTGCGCCTGCACCTGAGCGCGGCCGGGTACAAGGTCGAGGTCGCGGCCGATGCGATCGCCGCGGGCTACAGCGTGCTGCGCGGCGCGCCGGACCTGATCCTCACCGACATCAGCATGCCGCACATGACCGGCTTCGAGTTCGTCGCCGCGCTGCGCGCCGACAAGTCGGTGCCGCAGATCCCGGTGATCTTCCTCACCTCCATCGAGGACGGCGACCTGCGCGGCAAGGAGCTCGGCGCGGTCGGCTACATCACCAAGCCGGTGCGCGCGGACAAGCTGCTTTCCATGGTCGCCCAGCACGTGCCGGGCCGCTAGCGCGGCTCAGGAGCCGCAGGCCTTCAGCTCGCTGCCGTCCACCGTGCGCGCGATGTCGCGCAGGCGGGCTTCGAGCGGCGCATCGACGTTTCTGACCTGCAGCCAGACTTTCGGCACCGTCGTTTCGCGCGGTCCGACCTCCGCGGTGCGCACGCCCTGAGCGCGCAGCGCGGCAAGCCGCGCCCGCGCGGCTTCCTCGGTGCGAAATACGCCCAGCGACAACGCCCAGCGAAGAGGTCCCTCGTCGCTGACGATGAAGTAGTCCTCGACGCCGCGCGCCCTGAGCTCCGCCGCCTTTTTCAGCGCGAGCGGGCGGCTGCCCTGGGGCGGCATGAACACCCACCAGGAGGCGAGCTCCTCCGTGCGCCGCTGTCCGACGCGGTTGCCGAGCGCCAGCGGCTCGAGCGCCTTCTCGGCCTTGGGGGCGTCGAAGACGGTGAAGCTGCCCCATTCCATGCAGGCGGCCACCGTCGGGGCGGCGGTGGGCGGCTTTGGCGTGACGGCCGGCGCGCTCGGAACGGCCGGCGTGCTCGCGACGGCCGCGACCGGGGGCGGAGCGGCCGGCGCGGCGGCGGGCTTGGGCTGCGCCACCGGCGCCTCGCCGGGGGCGAGGATGCGCAGCTTCTGCGGCTCGATCTGCCGGCCGAGCGGCGCGGGATCGACGCCGGGGTCGGCAGGGGACAGGTAGCGCGCCCAGACGAAGAACGCCACGTTCGCGAGGATGAGGAAAAGAAAAGCCGCTCTCACGGTGAGAACGCCGCCCTCATGGCGCGGTGCGCGCCGGCATGTCCCGGGGCTGGCTGCGCCGCAGCTCGTCCAACGCGATGCGCCCGAGGCCCTCGAGCACCAGGTTCTCCACGTAGCGCCGCGGCGCGGACAGCTGGTCCATCAGCAGGCGTCCTGCGCCGCCCGACACCACGCACAGGGGGCTGCCGTCGAGCTCGCGGAACGCGCGGTACATGCGCTCGATCGCGCCGGCCTGCGCGTGGCGGCAGCCGGTCTCGATCGCGTCCACGGTGTTGCGCGGCGCGTCGCGGTACTGGCCTTCCTGGATCGGCAGGCGCCCGGTGTGCTCGTG
>DATLWA010000064.1:0-5011 GCA_035576905.1 Gemmatimonadales bacterium | reverse complement strand
CAGCACGTGGGCCATGCGACGGGCGTTAAGGCGCCCCGCCACCTTGAGGTGCCAGATCTCCGCCGGAATGTGCGCTTCGCGGGCGATCGTGAACACTTCGTTCATCGCGGAGTCGATCGCGCCGCCCTCGCTGCGCATGTGCGACGCGTAGATGCCGCCGTGCCGGCTCGCGGCCTGCGCCAGCGCCACGACTTCCTCGGTGGGGGCGTAAATCGCGGGCGCGTACTCGAGCGCCGTGGACAGCCCCAGCGCGCCCTGCAACATCGCCGTGTCCACCAGCGCTTCCATGTGCGCCAGCTCGGCGGGCGTCGCCTGACGGTCGTCCGAGCCGATCACGGCCATCCGCACCTGCGTGGCGCCGACGAACGTCGCGAGGTTGATGGTCGAGCCGGTGCGGGCGAGGTGCGCGAAATAGCCGTTCAGGTCGCGCCAGTCCTCCTGGAAGTGGTACTTCTTCATCAAGTCCGAGTCCTGGGCCACCAGCGCGTCGGTGAGCGGCGCGATCGAGCCGCCTTCGCCCGTCACCTCGGTGGTGACGCCCTGCGTGATCTTCGACAGGACGCGGTTGTCGATCAGGACGTTCTGCTCCGACTGGCCCAGCATGTCGATGAACCCGGGCGCCACGATCAGGTTCTTGACGTCGATCGTCTGGCGCGCCGTCGCGTCGCCCAGGTATCCCACGGCGGCGATGCGATCGCCGCGGATCGCCACGTCGCCGCGATAGCGCGGATTCCCCGCGCCGTCCACGATCCAGCCGCCTTTCAGGATGACGTCGTACGGCTGCCCGCACGCCGTGAGCGCCAGCGCCAGGATCCATGCGGTCCGTTTCAATGCTGCCATGCCGCCCTCAGGGAATCGGGCCGCATCATGCGGCCGCGGGTCATGACCATGTAGATGTCGCGCGTGAGCGTGATATCGCCGGCGGGGTTGCCGTTGAGCACCACCAGGTCCGCCGCTTTTCCGGGCGTCACCTGGCCCAGCGAATCGGCGCGCAGCAGCTCGGCGCCGTGCCGCGTGGCGGCGGTGATCGCCTCGATCGGTGTGAAGCCCGCATGCACCAACAGGCGCAGCTCCTCGTGCAGCGCCGCACCGGGGACGAGCAGCTGATTGGCCGCATCCGTGCCCGCCGCGATGAGGCCGCCCGCGCGTTTGAACTCCCGCAGGAATTCGTCCTGCTTGGGGCGCGACCGCTGGAACGCCGCGAAGTCCTGCGGCTGCCAGTTGCTGCGGCGCAGCAGGCTCTGCACGCGCCGCACCACGTTGGCGGTGTCGTCGGGGACGTCGCGCATCTCGCTGCGTTGCAGCATCGCCGGGTCTGCGAGGTGGGCGAGCGCATCGTGCAGGGCGAGCGTCGGCACCAACGCGACGCGCGTCGCGGCCAGCTGTTTCGCGACGCGCGCGAGGCTGGCCGAGTCGAGACTGGCCCAACCCTGTTCCTCGAGCGTCCAGCCGGCCAGGAACATGTCGTGCGCGCGGATGTAGGGCTGCGGGTTGCGTGCCGCGGCCTGCACCACGCCCGCCATGTGCTCGAGCGACGCGACGCCGGCGCGCGCCGCCGTGAGCGCGTCGGTGCGGCCGAGGTGCGCCGCGACCGGCGTGCGCAGGTTGCCCGCTTCCTCCATCAGCGCGGGCAGCAGGTTGGGCGTGATCTTGGTGTAAATCTTGATCACGTCGGCGCCGGCGACGGCGCGCTGGTCCACCGCGTGCCGCGCTTCGTCGGGCGTCGCGACGCCCGTCGCCGTGGGATAGGTCGGCGGCACGCCGTCGATCATGGCGCCGGCAGTGAACATCCGCGGCCCGAGCACCGCGCCCGTGTTGAAGTCGCGCTTCAGCGCGAAGAGCGAGTCGCTCGATTCGCCGCCGAGGTCGCGCACGGTGGTGACGCCCCAGGCGAGGTAGCGTGTGGCGGCCCAGCGCTCGACGTGCGCGTGGGAATCGATCAGGCCGGGAATGATCGTCTTGCCGAGCAGGCTGATCTCTTCCGCGCCGCGCGGGACGGGAATGTCGTTGACGCGCGCCACCGCGGTGATATGGCCGTCTTTGATCAGGATGAGCGCGTCGTCGATGGGGGGCCCGCCGGAGCCGTCGATCAACGTGGCACCTTCGAGCGCGATCACACCTTTACCGGCGGGAGTGCAGCCAGCGATGATGATGAGTGCGGCAAGGCATATCCTCACGGCTTGGCGTCCGCGGACGTGTGATCGTGGAGAATCTGCCAGCGCTCGCCCTGCTTCTGGAGCAGGAGCGTGAACGGCCCGCTCGCCGTCAGCGAATCGCCGCGGTGCAGCGCGAAGCGCGCGGTGGCGAGCGCGAGATTCGTGGTGAGCGGCCGCACGTGCAGCTCGTCGAAGGATAGCGAGTCGCGGTGTTTGCCCGCTCCGAAGTACGCCTTCTGGTAGTGATCGAACAGCGGCTGCCAGCCGTACTGCACGTGGCCGCCGGAGACGTAGCTGGTGAGTGAATCCTTGGCGTAGTCACCCATGAAGCCCGCGAGGTCGCCCTTGTTCCAGTCGGCGGCGGAGCGCGCGAGCATCGCGCCGATTTCCGTCTGCGGATCGCCCAGCGGCACACGCGGCGCGGAGCAGGATACCAGAGTCATCGCGACCACGCACCAGGCACCACGCACGACGCACCTTCTGTTATTGGGTCGCCGGAACGTACGTCGCATCAGGGCCGACGCAACCCGCGACGCCGAAACGTGCCGCGGGAGCGCCTGCTCGAGATGGCCATGGCCATCCGGCAAGCGCTCCCGCGGTGTGTCGTCGGCGTGTGCTAGCGGCGGCGACGGCGCGCCGTCTTCTTCCTCTTCACTGTCTTCTTCCGGGCCCGCGGCCGCGACTTCTTGGCCGCCTTCTTCTTCTTGGCTTTCGGCCGCGCCTTGCGGGCGGGCCGGCGCTTCTTGGCCTTGGGCTTTGCAGCCGCCGGCATCTCCATCGGCCGCGACATCGGCATCATCGGGGCCGGAGGAGGTGGGGTGGGCGGGAGCGACGGTTCCATCATTCCCGGACCGCCCCAGCCGCTCTCGGTGAGATCCTGAAAATCGGTCATCGGAAGTGTCCTCCGCTGGAAGTGTCGTAGAACGGCCTATAGCTTACCCAGCCCCACCACGGTCGCAAGTGATGATGCGCAACATCCTCACCTGTCTATGTTTGCTGAGCCCTGCGCCTGTCATTCTCGCGGCGCAGCGCCCCGACACGCTGACCGCCGCCGGTGTGCGTTCCGTCACGCTCCCGTGGCGGAGCGGCAACGTCGACTTGAGCGGCCCCGCGCGGCCCGCCGGCTATGTGAGCGTCATCGGCCGCCGCTCGGCGCTGCTCGGCAGCGAGACCGGGACGTTCGAGGCGTGGACGTGGCCGCTCAAGCTGCTGCACGGCTTCGAGCTGGCGTTCAAGACACCGCTGTACGACCGGCCGATCGCCGCCAAAGACATCGCGCGGCGCGTCGAGATCACGCCCGGCGGCGCCACCATCGTCTACGTCCACCCGGCCTTCACCGTCACCGAGCGCCTGTTCGCGCCGCTCGACCAGCCGGCCGTGGTCGCCGTGCTCGAGGTGGACGCGGTGCGTCCGATCGAAATCATCGCGCAGTTCCGGCCCGACCTCCAGTACGCGTGGCCCGGCGGGTTAGGCGGCCAGTACGTCGCGTGGGACGACGGCGAGAAAGCGTTCGTCCTCTCCGAGAGCCGCCGCCAGGTGAACGGCTTCTTTGGCTCGCCGTCGGCCACGTGGGCGACCAACAATCCATCCCACATGCTGGCCGACGCGCCCAGCGAGCTGCACATCGCCGTGGGCGACCAGGGCGCGGTCGCGATGCCCAAGCCCGGCGAGCCGGCGGGGCGGCTCACGCTGGTGCACGCCGCGGGCATCCCGATCGTGATGGTCGGCGCCGTGGCGCCGCGCGATTCGGTGCGGCGGATGTATCGCAACGTGCTGGCCAACATCGCGCCGCTGTACGCGGCGCGCGCGGCGCACGCGCAGGCGGTGCTCGATTCGAGCGTCGTGTTTCTCTCGCCCGACACGCTGCTCAACCTCGCCGTGCGCTGGGCCGAGCTGAATCTCGACGCCGCCATGGCGTGCAATCCCGACCTGGGGTGCGGCCTGGTCGCGGGCTACGGGCCGTCGGGCCCGACGAGCACGCGCCCGGGATTCGGCTGGTACTTCGGCGGCGACGCGTCGATCAATTCCTTCGCGCTCAGCTCGACCGGCTTGTGGCAGCAGGCGCGCGACGGCCTCGCGTTCTTCGCGGGCTATCAAGGAAAGAGCGCGCCCAACAACGGCAAGATTCCGCACGAGATCTCGCAGGCGGCGGCGCGCATCGACTGGTTCGGCGCATACCCGTACGCGTTCTATCACGGCGACACCACGCCGTTCTGGATTCTGGCGCTGGCGGAGTACTGGCAGGCGTCGGGCGATACGGCCACCATCCGCCGCCTCTGGCCCAACATCAAGCGCGCCTACGATTGGGCCCGGGCCACCGACGCGGACGGCGACGGCTTGATGGACAACGCCAAAGCCGGCGCCGGCGCGATCGAAGTGGGCGACCTGCAGCTCGGCCTGCAGTCGGACGTCTACATGTCGTCCGTGTGGGTGAAAGCCCTCGAGGTGCTGCCCGACATGGCGCGCGCCATGGGCGACCGCGCTACTGCCGCGCAGGCGGAGAGCGTCCACGGGCGCGCGCTCGCGACATTGCGCGACAAGCTGTGGCTGCCCGACGAGCACCGCTACGCGTTCGCGCTGCTCGAAGGCGGCAAGCTGTCGAACGAGCTCACGGTGTGGCCCGCGACGGCGCTGGCGTTCGGGCTGGTCGCCGAGGATCGCGGCCAGGCGACGGCTGCGTCGCTCGCCGGGCCCGGCATCACCACCGACTGGGGCGCCCGCACGCTCGCGCCGACGTCGCCGCTGTTCGATCCGTTGCACTACAACAATCGCACGGTGTGGCCGTTCGTGACGGGCTTCGACGCCCTCGGCCTCTATCGCTACCACGCCGCGGACGCGGGATTCGCCGCGACGTA
>DATLWA010000063.1:0-13243 GCA_035576905.1 Gemmatimonadales bacterium | reverse complement strand
TCGGCCAGCTCGCTCCAGCGCTCGCCACTGACGCGCGACGCCCAAGCGATGAGCACGTCGATGGCGACAGGAGCCGGCAGAGCGCCGAGGGCGCGTACCACGTCCTGCAATGCCGGCTCGCCCAGCTGCCAGCGCTGCAGCGTCCCTTCGAGGGCTGCCCGGCGCGGGCTCAGCGCGGCGCGGCGCCGCACGCGGAACCAGCGGTTGAGTACGATCAGGACCATCAGCGCCGCCAGCAGCACGCCTTGGGCCGCGGCCACGATCAGCAAGAACTGGTGGCTGGTCACCGGCCCACCCAGCGGCGGATCTTCTCGAGCGCCACTCGCAAGCTCATCGGCTTCACGAGGTAGTCGAGCGCGCCCGCCTCGAGGCCCCGCAGCTGCTCGTCTTCGGTGCCATGTACCGTCGTGAAGACCACCTTGTACGCGTCGGGCCGCTCCTTTTGCAGCGCGTCGAACACGCTGTAGCCGTCCAACCCGGGGAGATCCACGTCCAGCAGCAGCAGCGGCTGCGCGCCCTGGAGGTCGAGCGTGCGCAGGTGTTGCAGCGCCTCACGGCCGTTACGCAGCACGGCGAAGCGGTACCCGCGGGCCCGCAGGCCGAACTCGAGCAGCTCGGCCAGCGCCGTGTCGTCCTCGACGATGATGACTTCGGGAACCTCGCCCGCCGGCGCAGGCGGCGCGGGCGCCGGAGCCGCGACGGCCGCCGGATGGTCGCCGGGTAGCTCCAGCCCCAGGACTCCGGCGATGCGTTTGACGAACCAACGCACGATGGTGGCGCGGTCGTCGGAGCGATCGGCCGGATTGGCGACCCACTCCTTGGCGGTCTCCTCCATGGCGGCCGCGACGCGGGAGCCCTGCGGAAATCCGAACGACCCGGCGGCGCCGCGGATCTTGTGCACCTCGCGGCGGAATTCCTGCAGCGCGCCGGCGTCGCTGGAATCCTTGTCGAGGCGCGCGCCGAGCTGCGCGAGGAGCTCGAGCTGTTGGCTCGCGCCGGCGAGGTATTCGGCCCGCAGCGCGGGCGGAATCTCGTCGTCTACAGGACCCGTCACGCCCTCAAGATGGGGAACGGCCCTGCCGCGGCGCCATAGCGCGCTGGATATTGAGGGCACATGACGGACGTCGGCCTGTGTTTCACCTGTCGCTGGATGCGCAGTACGGCCAACCGCCGCGGCTCGGTGTTCTTCCGTTGCGCGCGGGCCGAGGACGATGCGCGCTACGTCCGCTACCCACCGCTGCCGGTGCAGTCGTGCCCCGGCTTTGAGGAAGCCATGCTCTTCGTCGTCCTGATGAATTACAGCCAATCCCTCGAGGCGGTCGACCGCGTGCGCCCGGAGCACATCCGCCATCTGGAAGCGTGGGCGGAGCGCGGGATCGTGCGAGCGTGGGCGCGGCGCGACCCGCCCACCGGCGGCGTGCTGGTGGTGGCGGCGCCCGATCGCGCCGCGCTCGAGCGCGTGCTGGCGGAAGATCCCTACGTGAAGGCGGGCGTGGCGAATCCCGAGATAGTCGAGTTCAAATCCGCCAACGTGCGGAGTGTATTCGGCTGAGCAACCTATCGCGTGGCGCCCGCATCCAATTCGGCGGTACACGACTCTTCAAGGAGATGCGGATGATCGTGGTGCTGCTGGCCGCCTTGTGCGTGGGCGCGGGACCCGCGTCCCAGGATCCCGCGGATGTGCCGTTCGTGTTGACCCGGCTGGGCCTGGATCTGAACGTCGATTACGAACGCGGCACGGTGGGCGGCACGGCGAGCCTCGCGTTGCGCAACGTGTCCGACCATGCGGCCGCGGCCGTCCCATTGCTCGTCAATCGCCTGATGACCGTCTCGCGGATCGAGGATGCGGCGGGCGCCGACGTGCCGTTCGTGCAACGCGTCGCCCTGTTCCGGGACGATTCCGCCCGCCAGGTCGACGCGATCGTCGTCACGCCGTCGCGCCCCGTGGCACCGGGCGACTCGCTCACCCTCGTCGTGCACTACGGCGGCGTTCTGGTGGGCTACACGGAGACGGGCTCCCTCTACATCCAGGATCACGTCAGTCGCGAGTTCACCATCATCCGGGAAGACGCGTACGCGTTCCCGGTGCTCGGCGCCCTGTCGCGGACAGCGAATCGCGCGGCGCGTCGCGAGCCCTTTACGTTCGACGCGCGCGTCGCCGTGCCCGCGGACCTGGTCGTGGCGATGGGGGGCGAGCGGGGCGGGCGTGTCGCGCGCGACTCGATGGCGGCGTGGAGCTATCACAGCCACGACCCCGTACCGTTTCTCAACATCACAATCGCCCCGTACCAGGTCCTGGAGAGCCCCAGCGCGCGAATCTTCTATTTCCCCGAGGATTCGAGCGGTGCGCGGATGGTCCAGCAAGCGATCGCCGGCGCCGTGGAGCGATACACGCGCTGGTTCGGTCCACTCGGCCGGGCGCCGCAGATCGCCGTCATGGAAATCCCCGACGGCTTCGGCTCGCAAGCCAGTCTCGTAGCGGGAATCATCCAGACGGCGGCGGCATTCCGCGACCGCGCGCAGCTGGGACAGCTGTACCACGAGCTGTCGCACGTGTGGAACGTGGCCGATCGCGACCGCCCGTCGCCGCGGTGGAACGAGGGGCTCGCGATGTATCTCCAATGGCGCATGGCCGGTGAGCTGGACGGGTGGAGCGGCTGGGACGCCCAGCTCGACCGGACGACGCAGTCGCTGCTGCGGCGCTGCGGGCAGGGCGTGCGATGCGACTCGCTGCCTCTGGCGGGCTATGGAGCAGCGGGGCTCACCGACCGGTCGTATGGGGTCGGCATGCTGATGTTCTACGCGCTCGCGCAGACGCTCGGCGCCGAGACGTTCGATCGTACGTATCGCGGATTCTTCCAGCGCTACCGCGACACGGGCGCCACCACGGCCGACCTGGTCGCCGCGTTTCGCAAGGCGAGCCCCAGGAGCGGGCCGGTCCTCGACGACTGGCTCCTCACCACGCGCTGGTACACGCGCCTCGCGTCGGGCGAGACGGTCCGGCACATCATCGCCGGCTACGCCGCGCGCTGACGCGCCAGACTCGTTCCGATCACCACCAGCGTCAGGATGTCGAGCACCTCGGCCACCGTGTGGGCGAAGAGAAAATGCGTCAGGTGCGCGTGGTAGGTGATGTAGGACAGCTCGGCCAGCACGAAGAGCAGGAATCCGTTGGCCGCCCGGGCGTTGCCGCCGGCGCGCACCTGCCGCGACAGCCACACGGCCACCAGGATCAGCGTGCTGTGGATGATGATGAAGCCCCAATGCGGCACCGCCGCCATGAACGAGCCGAACGGTTCGGCGGCGTCGGAGTCGTCGACGGCCTGCAGCAACGCGAGCGCCAGCGCGATCATGTGGACCTCGTGGGAAGGGAAGCAACAGTGGCCCGCCAAGCCGTGCCGGCGCAAGTGTGACGCAGGTCTCTTGCGACCGGCGGCCGGGGCCCCATGTTTAGGGCGGCGGCGCCCGCCAAGAAATTAGCAAACTCCCTGTTCTCGAGGGTCTCATCGTGGTCCACCCCGGCATGCTGGAGCGGGCGAAGCAATTCTTTTTCCGCAATTTCGAGCGGACGTTCGTCGTGTTGCTGGTCGCGTCGCTGCTCGCGATCAACTACGTGGTGGACGACAGGATCGCCTTCCTCAGCTTCTACTATCTGCCGATCATTCTCGCCGGCTTTTTCGGCGGCCGGCGGTTCGCGGTGTTCGCGGCGCTGTTCATCGCGCTGCTGGTCTTCTATTACCAGGCGGTCCTGGGGCTGCAATCCGACATGCTCCCGGGCCTGCATCTGGGCGCGATGTTGACGCTGGTGCCGTGGGCGGGATTCCTGATGTTGACGGGGTATGTCGTGGGCATGCTTGCGGAGGACCGCGCCCAGCGCCTCACCGACGTCAAGAACGCCTATCTCGCCGTGCTGGAGCTGTTGACCTTCCACATCGAGTCGACCGAGCATCACCAGCAGGGGCACAGCCACCGTGTTTCGGTGATCGCCAACGCGATCGCGCGGGAGCTGGGGCTGCCCGAAGACGATGCCGAGAACCTGCGCGTGGCCGCCCTGCTGCATGAGGTGGGCACGCAGGACCAGCGGTTACTGCGGCTCTTGTCGAAGGCCGCCACCGACGATACCGTGGCGGTCGCGCGCGCGATGCGCGGCGCGGCGTCCATCATCGCGGAGTACGGGCACTACTACGAGATCGTGGGCGAAGACTGGGAGCTCGACGCGCTGCCGATCCCGTCCACCGTGAAAGTGCTCGCGGTGGCGGACGCGTTCGAGACGCTGCAGATGGCGACGCCGGTGCGCCCCGCCTTCCCCAAGTGGACGGCGCTCGAGGAAGTAGAACGGGGATCGGGGAAGACGTTCTGGCGCGAAGCGGTGCGGGCGTTGCGCACGGTCGCGGGCAAACCCGAAGTGACCGCGGCCGCGCAGGAGCTGAAGGTCGTCTGAGCTAGTCGGGCGGCGGCGCGTTGCGGCCGCTCGCCACGCCGCCCGCCACGCCGACCCCGAGCGCCACCGCTGTGCCGATCGTGATGATGGGCAGCGCGGCGAAGGGCAGGGCCACCGCCGCGGCCGCGATACCTGCCACCACCGGCGCGGCCGGCCGGCGCACCGCATCCACGAAGCGCAGCCGCCGCCGCACGAACTCCCGCGTCCACACGAATCCGCCGCCCAGCGCCGCGGCGCCGACGAGTAACCCGATCATATGAGACCTCCTGGGCGCTCCCCTACGCAACTTGCGGCGGCGCCGTTTCGGGCGCAAATCATCGGCCGTGGGTAACAGATGTGAACCCGAGTAGGAGGCGCTGATGCTACGTCGTGTCTTGCCGATCCTGGTTTTCGCCGTCACACCGCTGGCCGCGCAGACGCTGCGCGTTCCCTACGACTCCTTCACGCTGGCCAACGGACTGCAGGTGCTGGTGGCGCCGGATCACGCGGTGCCGGTGGTGACGGTGAACATCTGGTATCACGTCGGCTCGGGCGACGAAAAGCCCGGCCGCACCGGGTTCGCCCACCTGTTCGAGCACATCATGTTCATGGGTTCGCAGCACGTGCCGACGGGCGAGTTCGACAAGCAGCTCGAGGCCGCCGGCGGCGACAACAACGGCTCGACCACCGAAGACCGTACCAATTACTTCGAGGACGCGCCGAGCAACGCGCTGCCGCTGATGTTGTGGCTCGACTCGGACCGCATGGGCTTTCTGCTGCCGGAGATCGACTCGGCCAAGGTGGACCTGCAACGCGGCGTGGTGCAGAACGAGCGCCGCCAGAGCTATGAGAACCAGCCGTACGGCCTGGCCGAAGAGAACATCCTGCAGCGCCTCTATCCCGCGAATCATCCGTACCACTGGCCGGTGATCGGCTCGATGACGGACCTGTCGGCGGCGACGATCGACGACGTGCGCGGGTTCTTCAAGAGCTACTACACGCCCAACAACGCCACGCTGGTGGTAGGCGGCGACATCGACGTGCCCACGGCCAAGGCGCTGGCGCAGAAGTATTTCGGCGACATTCCGCGCGGTCCCGCCGTCACGCGCACGCCGCCGCCCGTGTTCCAGCTCGACAGCGACCGCGTGGCGATGATCGAAGATCGCGTGCAGGTGCCGCGGGTCTATAACGCGTGGCATACGGTCAAGGCATTCGGCCCCGACGACGCGACGCTCGACATCGTCGCCACCATCCTGGCGGGCGGCCGCGCGTCCCGGCTCTACAAGGTGCTGGTCTACGACAAGCAGATCGCATCGAACGTCATCGCGTTCCAGGACGGCAGCCGCATCGACGGCAAGTTCGAGGTGTTTTCCACGGCGCGGCCCGGGCACGATCTCACGGAGCTCGAGCGCGTGATCGACGCCCAAGTCCGCCTGCTCGCCGACTCGGGTCCCACGCCGCGCGAGCTGGAGCGCGCGCAGAACACGTTCGAGGCCGACTTTCTGAACGCCATGGAGCGCATGGGGAGCTTCGGCGGCAAAGCCGACCGTCTGAACTTCTACAACTACTACACCGGCACGCCGGACTACTTCCAACAGGACCTCGACCGCTATCGCAAGGTGACGGCAGCCGACGTCCAGCGCGCCGCGCGCTCGTTCCTGCGCGACGCGCATCGCGTCATACTCTCGGTGGTGCCGCAGGGGAAGCCCGAGCTCGCCGTCAAGGAGGCTCCATGAAACGGCTCGTCGCTGCTCTGGCTCTCCTCGCGGCGCCGCTCGCCGCCCAGGTCGACCGCACCAAGGCGCCGGCGCTGGGAGCGCCGCCCGCGCTGCACCTGCCGGCGATCCGCACGGCGACCCTGCCCAACGGGTTGACGCTCGCGGTGGTCGAGATGCACAAGGTCCCGGTGGTCGAGATCCAGGCGCTGGTGGACGCCGGCGCGGCGCGCGACCCCGCCGACCTGCCGGGCCTCGCCGCCTTCACGGCCAACATGCTGACGCAGGGCGCCGGCACCCGCGGCACGCTCGCGCTGGCCGATGAAGTCGCCTACCTCGGCGCGCAGCTCAACGCCGCGAGCGACTTCGACGTCGTCACGGTGCGGTTGCACGTCCCCAAGCGCCACCTCGACGCGGCGCTCGATCTGCTCGCCGACGTGCTGCTGCGGCCGCAATTCGCGGACTCGGAAGTGACCCGCCAGCGCGGCCTGCTCGCCAACACGATCCTGCAGCAACGCGACCAGCCCGTCGCCATGGCGGGCACCGCGTTTCCGGCCATCGTGCTGGGCGCGGGGCACCCGTATGGCCACCCCGCTGCGGGCAACGACTCGACGCCGCCGAAGCTGACGCACGACCGAGTGGTCGCCTTTTATCAGGCGGCCTACCGGCCCAACGCGACGCGCATCCTGATCGTCGGCGACATCACGCTGGAGGAGGCGAGGCGGCTCTTCACGGCCCGCTTCGGTGCGTGGCCGCGCGGGACCGTGACGGCGTTCCCGCAGGCGGCGGCGCCGCCGCCGCCGGCGCGTTCGTTCTACCTCGTCGACAAGCCGGGCGCCGCGCAATCGGTGATCCGCATCGGCGAGCCGGGCGTGGCGCGCAGCACGCCGGATTTCGCGACGCTGCAGGTATTGAACACGATCCTGGGCGGCGCGTTCACGAGCCGCTTGAACCAGAATCTGCGCGAGACGCACGGCTACACCTACGGCGCGTCGAGCGCGTTCGCGGCGCGGCGCATGCCCGGGTTCTTCGTGGCGGCGGCGTCGGTCGTCACCGCCAAGACCGACAGCTCCTTGATCGAGTTCATGAAGGAGCTGCGCCGCATCCGCGACGAAGCCGTGCCGCAGACGGAGCTCGACAAGGCCAAGAGCTACATCGCTCTGCAGCTGCCGGGCGCGTTCGAAACGACCGGCGGCGCCGCGGCGCGCTTCCGCGATCTGCTGGTCTACGGCCTGCCGCTCGATTGGTACGACCACTTCATTCCGGCGGTCGGCGCCGTGACGGCGGCCGACGTGCAGCGCGCGGCGCGGCGCTACATCGACCCCGACCACCTCGCCATCGTGGTGGTCGGCGACCGCGCGCAAATCGAAGCCGGCATCAGGGCGTTGAACGAAGGGCCGGTCGTCTACCGCACGATGTGGGGCGCGCCCGCGCCGTGATCGATCCGCTGCCGCGCCCGGCGCGTGAGCCGCCGCCGTCCGGCCCCGGATCGGCGGACTTGGGTGACCGGGCGCAGCTGCTGCGAGTGGTGGTGTGGTTCGGGCCGGCGTGCTTCATCATTCTCACCGCTCTCTGGGTCTGGTTGTGCCAGATCCAGGCGGTCCTGCCGGGGTGGCTGCTGCCGGTGTTGATCCTCGCGAATTTCCCGCTCACCGCGGCGGGGGTCGCCCTGATCTATCGCGGCGTGCACGCGACCGGCGTGGGGTTCGCCCGGACCGTGCTCGCGGGCGGCGACATCCCGCCGCCGCGCACCTATCCGCGCCAGGAAGTGTTGATCGTGCGCGGCCAATTCGCCGAGGCAGCGGAGTACTTCCGCGACCATCTCACGGTGGAGCCCGAAGACAGCGACGCGCGGCTGCGGCTGGCCGATTTGCTGGAACGACATCTCAAAGACGACGCCGGTGCCGAGCGCGAGTACCTCGAGGTGCGGCGCCGTACGCAGGACCCGCGACAGGAAATGCTGGCGGCCAACGGCCTGATCGATGTCTACCGGCGCGCCGGTAACCGCGGCCGGTTGATGGTGGAGCTGGTGCGGTTCGCCGAGCGCTATCGCGGCAGCGCGGCAGGCGACGCGGCCGCACGGGAGCTGAAGGAGATGAAGTCCTGAGGTAGTCGTAGCGCCGGCGCGACGCTGCGCCTCCGCGTTGACGGGCACAGGATTTGCCACATGCGTCAGTCAGGAACGTACTATGACTGTCGCCGCCGCTCGCCCGCCTGTGGTTCCCGCCGCTCCCGCGGCGGCAGGAATCGAGCTGCTCGCGCCCGTCGACGGCGCATTCGCGGAAATCCTCACCCCCCAAGCGCTCGCGTTCCTCACACACCTGGCGCGCAGCTTCGAATCGCGGCGTCAGGGCCTGCTTCAAGCCCGGGACACGCTGCAGCGCGAGCTCGACATGGGCCGCCTGCCGGACTTCCCGGCGGACCGGCGCGGCATCCGTGCGGACCGCTGGACGGGCCCGCCAATCCCCGCCGATCTCACCGATCGCCGCGTGGAGATCACGGGGCCGGTCGACCGCAAGATGGTCATCAACGCGCTCAATTCGGGCGCGCAGGTCTATATGGCCGACTTCGAGGATTCGCACGCGCCCACGTGGCGCAACACGCTCGAAGGCCAGGTCAATCTGCGCGACGCGGTGCGCCGCGAGATCGATTACACGAGTCCCGACGGCAGGCGCTACACGCTGGCGCCGCGTACCGCCACCCTGATGATGCGCCCCCGCGGCTGGCATCTCGACGAGAAGCACGTGCGCGTGGACGGGCGCCCGCTCGCGGCGTCGCTGTTCGACTTCGGCTTGTTCTTCTTCCACAACGCGCGGGCGCTACTGGCGCAGGGCAGCGGGCCGTACTTCTACCTGCCGAAACTCGAGAACCATCTCGAGGCGCGCCTGTGGAACGACGTCTTCAACGCGGCGCAGGACGCCCTCGGCATTCCGCGCGGCACGATCCGGGCGACGGTCCTGATCGAGACCATCCTCGCCGCGTTCGAGATGGACGAGATCCTGTACGAGCTGCGCGAGCATTCGGCGGGCCTCAACTGCGGGCGCTGGGACTACATCTTCAGTGCGATCAAGAAATTCCGCGAGCGGCCGGACTTCGTGCTGCCCGATCGCGCGCGCGTGACGATGGAGTGTCACTTCCTCGCGTCGTACGTCGATCTGCTGGTGCAGACCTGCCACCACCGGGGCGTGCACGCGATGGGCGGCATGGCGGCGCAAATCCCCATCAAGAACGACGCCGCCGCGAATGCCGCGGCATTGGCGAAGGTGCGGCAAGACAAGGTTCGGGAGGTATACGCCGGCCACGACGGCACCTGGGTAGCGCATCCGGGCCTCGTGGCGGT
Source organism: Gemmatimonadales bacterium (assembly GCA_035576905.1). Classification (GTDB taxonomy): domain Bacteria; phylum Gemmatimonadota; class Gemmatimonadetes; order Gemmatimonadales; family GWC2-71-9; genus DATLWA01. Next base: position 3,768 of record DATLWA010000063.1, on the reverse strand, counting down.
CGCGAGAGAGGCGTTCGACGCCGGTCTCGCAACCTCCCACCAAATCGCCCGGCGGCGGCCCCCGGTTGACGTCGGGGTCGCCGATCTGCTGGCCCTGCCCGACGGCGCGATCACGCCCGCCGGTTTGCGGACCAACATCGACGTGGGCGTGCAATACCTGGCGGCGTGGCTGGGCGGGAGCGGCTGCGTGCCGCTCTACAACCTCATGGAAGACGCCGCCACGGCCGAGATCAGCCGGTCGCAAGTGTGGCAGTGGGTGCATCACGGCGCTCGCCTCGACGACGGCCGCACGGTGACGCCCGCGCTGGTCGAACGGACGCTGGCCGAAGAATTGGAACGGCTGCGCGGCGCGCTCGGCAACGAGCGCTTTGACGGCGGACATATCCCGCTGGCCGCGCAGCTGTTCCGTGACCTCACGACCGGAGAACAGTTCCCCGAATTCCTCACGCGGGTGGCATATGAATACCTCGACTAACCGTCAGAGCTTCGTCGCACATCTCGAGCGCCACTGGTCGGGGGATGCCCGCTGGCGGGACGTGACGCGTCCCTACACGCCGGACGATGTCTGGCGCCTGCGGGGCTCGCTGGCGATCTCGCACACCCTCGCGAGCTACGGCGCACGGCGGCTGTGGAACGCCTTGACGGGCGAGGGCTTCGTCGCGGCGCTGTCGGCGGTGACGGGCAACCAGGCCGTCCAGGCGGTGCGGGCCGGTCTGCAGGCGATCTACGTGAGCGGCTGGCAGGTCGCGGCCGACGCCAACGAAGCCGGCGAGACGTACCCGGACCAGAGTCTCTATCCCAGCGATTCCGTGCCGGCGCTGCTGCGGCGACTCCAGCACGCGCTGCGCCGCGCCGATGAGATCCATCACATGAAGGGCGACGGCGGCATCGACTGGTACGTACCGCTCGTGGCCGACGCCGAGGCGGGCTTCGGCGGGCCGCTGCACGCCTTCGAGCTCATGAAGGGCATGATCGCGGCGGGGGCCGCGGCGGTGCACTTCGAGGATCAGCTCTCGTCGGTCAAGAAGTGCGGCCATCTGGGGGGCAAGGTGCTCGTGCCGACGAGCGAGTTCGTGGCGAAACTCACGGCCGCGCGGCTCGCCGCCGACGTCTGCGGAGTCGACACGCTGCTGATCGCGCGCACCGACGCCAACAGTGCGACGCTCCTCACCAGCGACTGCGACGAGTACGACCGGCGCTTCCTGACGGGCGGGCGCACCACCGAAGGATTCTTCCGCATCCGCGATGGGCTCGACAGCGCGATCGCGCGCGCGCTCGCCTACGCGCCGTACGCGGACCTGCTGTGGTTCGAGACGGCGACGCCCAATATCGACGAGGCGGCGCGCTTTGCCACGGCGATTCACGCGAAGTATCCCGGCAAACTGCTCGCCTACAACTGCTCCCCCTCATTCAACTGGCGCAAGCACCTCAGCGAGGCGCAGATCGCGCGCTTCAACGCCGATCTGGGCGCGCTCGGTTACAAGTTCCAGTTCGTCACGCTCAGCGCGTTCCATTCGCTCAACCACGCGATGTTCACGCTGGCGAGCGCGTTCCGCGAGCGGGGCATGGCGGCCTACGCCGAGCTGCAGGAGCGGGAGTTCGGCGCCGAGCGCGAGGGCTACGAGGCCGTGAAGCACCAGGACTTCGTGGGGGTGGGCTATTTCGACGAGGTGACGCAGGTGGTGTCGGGCGGGAGGTCGTCCACCCTGGCGATGACGGGCTCGACCGAGGAACAGCAGTTCCACGAGGTCAAGCCGGGCGCATAGCCGCCGCGATGCCCGACAGGGGCACGATCGCCGCCGCCGCGCCGCGCGCGATGGCCTCTTTGGGCATCCCGAACACCACGCAGCTGCGCTCGTCCTGCGCGATGGTGTGGGCGCCGGCGTTGCGCATCTCGAGCAAGCCCGCCGCGCCGTCGTCTCCCATGCCGGTGAGCAGCACGCCCACGGCATGGCAGCCCGCCGCCTGCGCCACCGAGCGGAACAGCACGTCCACGCTGGGCCGGTGGCGGTTGACCGCCGGGCCGTCGCTGACGTCGACCGTGTAATCCGGCCCCTGGCGCCGCAGCATCAGGTGACGGTTGCCGGGCGCGATCAGCGCGCGGCCGCGCAGCACGCGATCGCCCGCCGCGGCTTCCTTCACTTCGACGCGACAGCTGCGGTTCAAGCGCTCCGCGAACGCCGCCGTGAAGCGCTCCGGCATGTGTTGCACGATCAGGATGCCGGGGGCGGTCTCGGGCAACGCTTCCAGCACCACCCGCAGCGCCTCGGTGCCGCCGGTGGAGGCGCCCATGGCGACGACGATGTCGGCCGGCGGGTGGGCCACGGCGGCCCGGCGCGGCAACACGACGTCGGCGCTGTGCCGCGGCGCGGGCGCCGTCACCGGCGCGCGGCGGCGCACGCGCGCCTCCGCGGCGGCGCGCAGCGTGTCGATCAGCGCCTCGGCCGATTCGTGCAGGAAGTCGCGCACGCCGAGCTGCGGCTTGGCGATCACCTCGACCGCGCCTTCTTCCAGCGCGCGCAGCGCGGTCTCGGTGCCGCGCGCGGCCAGACCCGAGCACACCACGACGGGAATCGGGTCGTCGGCCATGATCTTCCGGAGGAAGGTCAGGCCGTCCATGCGCGGCATCTCGAGATCGAGCAGGATCACGTCGGGCCGCGAGCGACCCATCTTGTCGAGCGCGATGTACGGATCGGCCGCGACGGTGACGACGATGCCGGGATCCTGCGACAGGATGGCCGTGGCCGCCTGGCGCACCACCGCGGAATCGTCGACGACGAGCACGCTGAGCGTGCGCGGGCTCACGCAGGTCCCCGCGTGTAGACCGTGGGAATCACGTTGCGCGGCCGGTCGCTCAAGCCGTTGAGGCTCTCCGCGTGGCCCAGGAACAGCAGGCCGTCGGGCGTGAGCAGCGACAGCAAGCGCCGCGCGATGCGCTCGCGGCCGGCGGCGTCGAAGTAGATCAGCACATTGCGGCAGAGAATGAGGTCGAACGGTCCCGCGACCGGGACGCGCTCGGCATTGAGGTTTACCTGCTGGAACTTGACGACGGAGCGGATTTCCGGGCCCGCTTTCATCTGGCCCTGGTGCTCGCCGCGGCCCCGCAGCATGAAGCGCTTCAAGTAGGCGGGCGGAATCTCGTCGGCCTTGGCGATGGGCCAGGTGGCGGCGCGCGCGCGCTCCAGCACTTTCGTCGAGATGTCGGTCGCGAGGACCTCCACATCCCAACCCGCGTCGGGCGGGCACTGCGAGAGCAGGCTCATCGCGAGCGAGTACGGTTCTTCGCCGGAGGAGCAGCCCGCGCTCCACACGCGCACGCGCTTGGCGCGGCGGCCGGCCTGGGCGTCGGCCTGCCACGCCGGGGCCACCGTCTGCTCGAGAAACTCGAACTGCCGCGGCTCCCGGAAGAAGTGCGTCTCGTGGGTACAGATGCGGTTGATCAGCTCGACCTGCTCGGCCGCGTTGCGCGGGTCGGTGGCGTACGCATAGTACGCGCCGAAGCTCGACAACCCCAGCTCGCGCAGGCGGCGCGACAGCCGCCCTACCAACAGCGCCTGCTTCGCCTCGGACAGGTGAATCCCCGCCTCGCGGTGAATCAGCGTCTGGAACAGCGCGAATTCGCGCGGTGTGAGCGGCCGGATCGTGTGACCGGCGTTCCAGGCGAGCTCGGCGGGCGCGGCCGGCACGGTTAGTCCGCGGCGACGAGCACCGGGCGTGCCAGCGCCCGAGCGTCGACGTTGGCCAGATGGAAGAACCCGATCACCTGCT
>DATLWA010000062.1:0-6087 GCA_035576905.1 Gemmatimonadales bacterium | reverse complement strand
CCCGGAGCAGGGCGTGGCCCTCGGCAAACCCGGCGGCGCGCTCGCGGTGGTGGGGTGGGGCTCGACCTACGGCCCGATTCATCAGGCGGTGAAGCAGGCGCGCGCCGACGGGCTCGACGTGTCGCACGTGCATCTGCGCTACGTGTCGCCGTTCCCGCGCAATCTGGGCGAGCTGCTGCGCGGCTACGAGCGGGTACTGGTCCCCGAGATGAACAACGGCCAGCTGGTGCAGCTGCTGCGCGCAGCGTACTTGCTGCCGGTCGAAGCCTTGAGCCAGGTGACGGGCAAGCCGTTCAAGGTGGCCACGATTCTGGAGGTAATCCGCGCATGATCACGACCATCGAGCCGGCACGTCTCACGCCCAAGGACTACGCGTCCGACCAGGAAGTGCGCTGGTGTCCGGGCTGCGGCGACTACGCCATTCTCAAAGCCGTGCAGAAGACGCTCGCCGACATCGGCGCCGTGCCGGACCAGACGGTGTTCGTCTCGGGGATCGGTTGTGCGGCACGCTTTCCTTATTATCTGGCGACGTACGGCTTCCATACCATTCACGGCCGCGCGCCGGCGATCGCCACGGGCGTGAAGCTCGCCAATCCCGATCTCGACGTGTGGGTGATCACGGGTGACGGCGATTGCCTGTCGATCGGCGGCAATCACACGCTGCACATCCTGCGGCGCAATGTCGACGTGCAGATCCTGCTCTTCAATAATGAGATCTACGGCCTGACCAAGGGCCAATACTCGCCCACGTCCCGGCAGGGCACGCGCTCGCCCTCCACGCCGCAAGGCTCGATCGAGCATCCGGTGTCGGCGTGCTTGTTCGCGCTCGGCGCGGGCGCCCGCTTCGTGGCGCGGGGCGTGGACACGCAGCAGGTGCAGCTCGTGGACGTCTTGAAGCAGGCCCACGCGCACCGCGGCGCATCGTTCGTGGAGATCTTCCAGAACTGTGTCGTCTACAACGACGGCGTGTTCGACGACTTCACCGTCAAGGACGTGGTACCGGACGCCCAGATCGTGGCGCAGCACGGCCAGCCATTGTTGTTCGGCAAGGACAAGCGGCGCGGGTTGCGACTCGATCCCAAGCGGCTCGCGCTCGACGTGGTGACGCTGGGTGAGCAAGGTGTGACCGCGGCGGACGTTCTGGTGCACGACCAGACGAACCGGACGCTGGCAGGAATGCTGGCGGCGCTCGAGCCGCCCGACTTTCCGGTGGCGCTGGGGGTGCTGTATTGCGATCCGGCGACGCCCTACGAAGCGGACGTCTACAAGCAGGTGTCCGCGGCGGGGAAGCCCACGGGTGGATTGAACGAGCTGCTGAAGAGTGCGAGGACCTGGAGCGTCTAGCGCAGCAGCCACGGCGCGAGCACGAGGCTCACGACCGACATCAGCTTGATCAGAATGTTCATCGCGGGCCCCGCCGTGTCCTTGAACGGGTCGCCCACGGTGTCGCCCACCACGGCCGCCTTGTGCGCGTCCGAGCCCTTGCCGCCGAGCGCGCCCCCTTCGATGTACTTCTTGGCATTGTCCCACGCGCCGCCGGCGTTCGCCATGAACAGGGCCAGCATCACACCCGTGAGCGTGGCACCCGCGAGCATCCCGCCCAGCGCGTAGATCCCGAGAAACTTGCCGACCAGCACCGGCGCCAGGACGGCCGTGATGCCGGGCACGATCATTTCCCGCAGCGCGGCGCGCGTCGAGATGTCCACGGCGCGGGCCGAATCCGGCTCCGCGCTGCCGGCCATCAGGCCCACGATCTCTTTGAACTGGCGCCGCACCTCCGCCACCATTTGCTGGGCGGCCCGGCCGACGGCCGTCATCGTACTGGCCGCGATGAAGAACGGAATGCACCCGCCGATGAACAGCCCGATCACCACCATCGGATTGAGGAGATCGAGGCTGCCCGCGGGCAGCCGCACGGCCGTGGCGTAGGCTGAGAACAGCCCCAGCGCGGTCAACGCGGCCGAGCCGATGGCGAAGCCCTTGCCCATCGCGGCGGTGGTGTTGCCGAGGGCGTCGAGTCCGTCGGTGATCGCCCGCACTTCGGGGCCCAGCCCCGCCATCTGCGCGATGCCGCCGGCGTTGTCGGCGATGGGGCCGTAGGCGTCGACCGACATCGTGATGCCCGTGGTGGCGAGCATGCCCACGGCCGAGATGGCGATGCCGTACAACCCGGCCGACTGGAACGCCACGAAAATCGCGGCGCAGATCATCAACAGGGGCAGGATGGTGCTCTGCATGCCGACGGCGAGGCCGGCGATGATGTTGGTCGCGGGCCCGGTTTTGGCGGCGTCGGCGATGACGCGCACCGGCCGGGCCGACGTGTAGTACTCGGTGCATAACCCGATCGCGATTCCGGCGACGGTGCCCGCGAGCACCGCGTAGAACGGACCCAGCGGCGACAGCGCCGTGCCGTCGGCCCGGATGATCACCGGATCGAACCGCGTGGTGAGGGCGTACGCCGCCAGCAGGAACAGCCCCGCCGCGATGAACGTGGCCCAGCGCAGGGCAGCCTGCGGCGCGCCGCGCTCGAGCAGGCGCATGGCCGCGATGGCGAGCAGGCTCGCGCCCAGTCCCGCGACCGTGTACAGAACGGGCAGGGCGACCGCGTCGACGCGATTAGCGACCAGGTCGCTGGTGGCGCCGATGGCGATGGTGGCGATGATGGCGCCGACGTAGCTCTCGAAGATGTCGGCGCCCATGCCGGCGACGTCGCCGACGTTGTCGCCCACGTTGTCGGCGATGGTGGCGGGATTGCGCGGATCGTCTTCGGGAATGCCTGCTTCAATTTTCCCCACCAGATCGGCGCCGACGTCGGCGGCCTTGGTGTAGATGCCGCCGCCCACCCGGGCGAACAGGGCGATGGACGAGGCGCCCATCGCGAATCCGGAAATGATCTCGCTGAATGCGCGCCAGGCTTCATTCTGGAATGGCGCACCGAGCCACGTGCGCATCACCAGGCCGATGCCGAGCAGGCCGAGGCTGGCGACGGCGAGGCCCATCACGGCGCCGCCGGAGAACGCGGTGCGCAGCGCGCGCGCCTGGCCGCTCGACCGCGCGGCCTCGGCGGTGCGCACGTTGGCGCGCGTCGCCGCGTTCATGCCGAAGAGCCCGGCCAGCACGGAGCAGATGCCGCCGCCGGCGTAGGCCACGGCGGTGCGCCAGCCGATGGCCCAGGCGAGCAGCGCGCTGATCACCGCGACGAACGGCAGCAGCACGCTGTACTCGCGCGCCAGAAACGTCATGGCACCAGTGCGGATCAATCCCTCGAGCCGCTCCATCGCCGGGGCGCCCGCGGGTTGCCGCCGCACGGCCTCGAACAAGCCCCATGCGAACGCCAAGCCCGCGGCGCCCGCGAGAATGGCGACCAGCGGTACGAGCCCCGACGTCACTTGCCGTGCACCCACTGCGTGACCGCGTCCATAAGCTCGGGCAACAGCGCCTCGACCTGCTCCTCTTCTTCGGGCGCGAACGGCGCCAGCACGAAGTCTTCCCACGGATCGTTGCTGGGCAGGGGGCCCACGCCGATCCTCAGCCGCGCATAGTTGGGCGACTGCAGCGCGCCTTCGATGCTCTTGAGGCCGTTATGGCCGCCGGCCGAGCCGTCGGCGCGGAGGCGGAAGGTGCCGAGGGGGATGTTGAAGTCGTCGACGGTAATGAGCAGATCGCGCGCGGGGTCGAACGCCGGGTCGGCGCGCAGCGAGGCGAGGGCCGCGCCGCTGCGATTCATGTAGGTCGTGGGCTTGAGCAGGCGCACCGGCACGCCGTCGATCTCGCCCTCCGTAACGCGAGCGCGCTCGCCGCGACGAAAGGGAGGGAATCCCCATCGCGCAGCGAGCGCGTCCACCAACCGGAAGCCCGCGTTATGCCGCGTCGCCGCGTACTCCGGACCCGGATTCCCGAGGCCGACCACGGCGCGCAAGCGTCAGCTCTCTTTGCCGCCCTTGGGCTTCTCGACCTTCTCGGTCTTCTCCGCCTTGGCGGGCTTGGCTTCGCCCTCGCCCTCCACCGGCTCGCCTTCCTCGTCCTCACGGACCTTGCGGATCAGCTCGGGCTCGGCGACCTCGGCCGCGGCCTCCGGTGCCGGCGCCAGCTCTTCCTCGGCGCGCGGCGGGACCACGGTGGCGAGCGTCAGCTCCGGCGCCACGAGAATCGTGGCGTTGGGAATGCTCAGGTTGCTGACGTGCACCGAGTGGCCGATCAACAGGGCCGAGACGTCCAGCTCGACGCGCTCGGGGATGTGCTCGGGCAGCACTTCGATTTCGACTTCGCGCATCACCTGGTCGAGCACGCCGCCGCCGTTGCGCACGCCCTCGGGCGTGCCCACGAGGTGCACCGGCACCTTGAGCTTCACTTTCTCGTCGGCGTGGATCTCGTAGAAGTCCACGTGGATCACGTCGGGGCGGACCGGGTGGCGCTGGATCTCGCGGATCAGCGCGCGGGTTTTCTTGCCGTCGACCGTGACCTCGAACAGCGTGCTCGCGGGCTCGACGCCCGACAGCGCCATCTCGAGCGCCTTGGCGTCGAGCGAGAGCGGCTGGGTCGCGCGGCCGTGGCCGTAGATCACGGCCGGGACCTTGCCGGCGAAGCGCGTCTGGCGCGCCGCGCCCTTGCCCGACGCCTCGCGCGCGGTGGCCGTGATGGAGACGAATTGTGCCATATGCGGTTATCCGTTTTCCGTTAGTCGTTAATCAAACAGTGCGCTGACCGACTGATTCGAATGCTCGTAGCCGATCGCCTTCGACATCAAACCCGCCACCGAGAGCACGTTCAACTTCTCGAACTTGCGCTCTTCGGGAATCTTGATCGTGTTCGTCACCGTGACTTCTTCGATCGCCGAGCCGCGCAGCCGCTCGACGGCGGGGCCGGAGAGCAGGGCGTGCGTGGCGAAGGCGAAGATCCGCTTCGCGCCCAGCCGCTTCAACGCCGCGGCCGCTTCGGTGATCGTGCCGGCGGTGTCGATCATGTCGTCGGGGATGAGGCAGTCCTTGCCCTCGACTTCACCCACGACGTTGACCACTTCCGCCACGTTGGCCGACGGCCGCCGCTTGTCGATGATCGCCAGCGACGCGTTCAGCCGTTTCGCGAAGCCCCGCGCCATCTTCGCCGACCCCACGTCCGGCGCCACCACCACCGGGTCGGTGAGCTGCTTGGTCCGGTAATGGGCCACGAACGCGGGCGCCGCGTACAGATGGTCCACCGGAATATCGAAAAACCCCTGCACCTGGTGGGAATGGAAGTCCATTCCCAGCACGCGGTCGGCGCCGGCGTGCGTGATCAGGTTCGCCATCAACTTCGCGCTGATCGCCACGCGCGGCTGATCCTTGCGGTCCTGGCGCGCGTAGCCGAAGTACGGCAGCACCGCCGTGATCCGCGCCGCGCTCGCCCGCCGCACGGCGTCGATCAGCAGCAACAGCTCGATGTAATTCTCCGCCGGCGGATTGGTGGGCTGGATGATGAAGACATCCCGCCCGCGCACGTTCTCGTCGATCTTGACGAAGATCTCGCCGTCGGCGAATCGCCGGATCGTCACCGCGCACAACGGCTGGCCCAAATGCTGCGCCATCTCCTCGGCGAGGGGACGGTTGCCCGTCCCGCCGAGAAGCAACAACTGGCTGCGCGAGAGCGTCAGGTCCGCCATCGGAGCCCAGAAACTAGTCGGCAACCAGCGGAAAGCCAAGGGAGGGATTATGTTAGCCGCGCTGTGACCGACTTTTTCGTGCGCCTGCGCGAGGCCCTGGCGGCGCGCTACCGGCTGGAGCGGGAGCTGGGGCGGGGCGGCATGGCGTTCGTCTTCCAGGCGTGGGATCCCAAGCACGAGCGCTGGGTGGCGATCAAGGTGCTGCGCCCCGAGCTGGCCCAGGCCCTGGGTCCCGAGCGCTTCCTGCGCGAGATCAAGGTCGCGGCCGGCCTCACCCATCCCAACATCTTGCCGCTGTACGACTCCGGTGAGGCCGCCGGCTTCCTCTATTACGTCATGCCGTACGTCGAGGGCGAGTCGCTGCGCCACCGCCTGCTCGCCCGCACGCGGCTGCCCGTGGATGAGGCCGTGGCGATCGCGCGCGAGGTGGCCGACGCGCTGCACTTCGC
>DATLWA010000061.1:0-9074 GCA_035576905.1 Gemmatimonadales bacterium | reverse complement strand
CGCCGACGCGCGCGACATCCTCGAGCGCGCGAGCGCTCGTGAGACCGCCGCCCGCGTGGCCTGCGGCGCCGTGTGCAAGCTCCTGCTGGAACAGTTCGGCATCGAGATCGGCAGCCACGTGGCGGAGCTGGGCGGCGTGGTCGCCAAGCTGCCGTCGCCCGTACCGCAGCCGCTCAACGCCGCCGTCGATGCGAGCCCCGTGCGCTGCCTCGATCCCGCCGCCGAGAAGGAGATCATCGCGCGCATCGACGCGGCGAAGGCCGGGCGACACGCTGGGCGGCATCGTCGAAGTCCTGGCGCTGGGGGTGCCCGTGGGCCTGGGCTCCCACGTGTCGTGGGACACCAAGCTCGACGGCCGCATCGCACAGGCGCTGATGTCGATTCCCGCCGTGAAGGGCGTGGAGCTGGGCCTGGGGTTCGAGGCGGCGCGCCGCAAGGGCTCGGAAGTGCACGACGAGATCCTGCCCGGCTTCGCGCGCGCCACCAACCGCGCCGGCGGCACCGAGGGCGGCATGACGACGGGCGAGGTCCTGGTCGCGCGGGTCGCGATGAAGCCGATCTCGACCCTGATGTCGCCCCTCAAGACGGTGGACTTGAAGACGGGAGCGCCCGCGCAGGCGCAATCGGAGCGGTCCGACGTGACCGCGGTGCCCGCGATGGGGGTCATTGCCGAGGGTATGCTGGCGCTGGTGCTCGCCCAGGCGATGCTCGAGAAATTCGGCGGCGACGCGCTGAGCGAGATGAAGCGCAACTACGAGGGCTATGCCGCGCAGGTGCGCGCGCGCACGCCCAAGGGGGCCGCGTCATGAACGGCAAGAAGCACGTCGTGCTGATCGGGTTGCCGGGGTCCGGCAAGACGACGGTGGGGCGGCTGGTCGCGGAAGAGCTCAAGGCGGGGTTCGCCGACATCGACGCGATTCTGATTCGCAAGGAAGGCCGGCCGATCTCGTTGATGTTCGCCGAGAAGGGCGAGCAGGCGTTCCGCCAGATGGAAACGAAGGAGATGGATGCGGCGGTGGCGAACCAGCCGGCGGTGATCGCGCCGGGGGGCGGCTGGGCGGCGCAACCGGGGGCGCTCGAGGCCCACAAAGCGGCGTGCTACTTCATCTATCTCAAGACCCGGCCCGACACCGCGTCGGAACGTGCGGCCCCCACGGGAACCCGCCCGTTGTTAATGGGTGAAGACCCGGTACAGCGGATGCGGGACCTGATCAAGGAACGAGAGTCGTTTTACATCAAGGCGGACGCGAAGGTCGAAACCGACCGCAAGACGCCGCAGCAGGTGGCGGCGGAGGTGGTCCGACTTGCGCGGCAGGGGGCGGGATGGTAAAGATGCACCCCTTCGCCGTTGACGAAAGGTTGAGACGTGGCTGCTAAGAAGAGCGCTGTGAAAAAGAAAAAGGCGTTGCCGAAAGAGGCGTTGCCGACGGAGGCGAAGCCGAAAAAGGCGACACTCAAAAAGGTGAAGCCGAAAAAGGCGAAGGCCGTGAAAGCGGCGGCGCCCGTCGAGCCGGAGGCGCAACCGGAAGTCGCGACGAAGGGCGGCTCGCTCGTCATCGTCGAATCGCCCACCAAAGCCAAGACCATCGGCAAATACCTGGGTCGGGGCTACACCGTGAAGGCCACGGTGGGCCACGTCCGGGACCTGCCCAAGCGCGAGCTGGGCGTGGACATCGAGAACGGCTTCGCGCCGAAGTACGTCACCATCAAGGAAAAGGCCAAGACGCTCGCCGAGATCAAGAAGGCGGCGAAGCAGTCGTCCCGCGTCCTGATCGCGACCGATCCCGATCGCGAGGGCGAGGCGATCGCGTGGCATGTCGCCTCGCAGCTCAGCAACGGCGGCGGCAAGGTCAGCCGCGTGCTGTTCCACGAGATCACCAAGGACGCGGTAGCGCAGGCGATCGCCCATCCGCTCGACATCGACCAGCGCAAAGTGGACGCGCAGCAGGCGCGGCGCATCCTCGACCGCCTGGTGGGCTACAAGGCGTCGCCGCTCCTCTGGAAGAGCGTGAAGTCGGGCCTCTCGGCCGGCCGCGTGCAGACGGTGGCGCTACGGCTGATCTGCGAGCGCGAAGAGGAAATCCGCCAGTTCGTGCCGCAGGAGTACTGGACCATCGAGGCCGACCTCGAGAAGGACGGCCAGGCGTTCCAGGCGCGACTGCACAAGCTCGACGGCCTCAAGCCCGAGATCAAAGACGGCATCACCGCCCGCGGCATCGCGGACGAAGTGGGCAAGCTGCCGTTCAAGGTCACGAGCGTCCGCACCGGCACCCGCAAGAAGGGCGCGCCGGCGCCGTTCACCACCAGCACGCTGCAGCAGGAAGCGGCCAAGCAGCTCGGCTTCTCGGCGCGGCGCACGATGCGCGCGGCGCAGCAGCTGTACGAAGGCGTGGAGCTGGGCGACGAAGGCCCGGTGGGCCTCATCACCTACATGCGCACCGACTCCGTGCGCGTGGCGGACAGCGCCCTGGCGCAGCTGCGGGAGTTCATCGCGGCGAACTACGACGCTCGCTACCTGCCCGCCGTCGCCAACCAGCACAAGAGCGGCCGCGGCGCGGCCCGGGTGCAGGACGCGCACGAAGCGGTGCGCCCCACCGACGTGACGCGCCGGCCGGACGCCCTGAAGAAGCAGCTCGAGGCCGACCAGTTCAAGCTGTACCAGCTGATCTGGCGGCGCTTCGTGGCGTCGCAGATGGCGCCGTCGGAGTACGAGACCACCTCGGTGGATTTCGACCTGGGCCGCTTCCTGTTCCGCGCCACCGGCTCGCGCGTGCTGTTCGACGGCTACCGTGTGGTATTCCTCGAAGCCCACGAGGCTGAGGACGCGAAGGATCCCGAAGACCTGGCGCCGATCCCGGCGCTCGCCGAGGGCGACGTCGCGACGCTCAAGCAGGTAGTGCCCAGCCAGCACTTCACCGAGCCGCCGCCGCGCTACAGCCAGGCGAGCCTGGTGAAGGCGCTGGAGGAGAAGGGCATCGGCCGGCCGTCCACGTACGCCAGCATCATCTCGACGCTGCAGGACCGCTGGTATGCCACCACCAAGGACCGCCGCTTCTCGCCCACGCCCTTGGGGGAAAAGGTCTGGAAGGTGATGCGCCGCTGCTTCCCCGAAGTGTTCAACGTGGGCTTCACGGCGCAGATGGAGAACGAGCTCGACAAGGTGGAAGAGGGCGATCTCGCCTGGCAGAGCGTGCTGGGCGACTTCTGGGGCCCGTTCAACACGGCGCTCGGCGCGGTGGACATCCCGTCGATCCTGCACGAAGTGCACGACCTGTCGAAGCTCGACCAGGAGCGCTGCCCGACGTGCGGCAGCCCGCTGGTCGTGCGGACGGGGCGGTTCGGGCCGTTCATCGCCTGCGCCAAGTATCCCGACGAGTGCCGCTTCACCAAGCCGATCGGGCGCGACAAGGTGCCCGACAAGCCGTCGGACGAGATCTGCAAGGAGTGCGGCGCGCCGATGGTGATCAAGACGGGGCGGTTCGGCGAGTTCCTGGCGTGCACCACGTATCCCAAGTGCAAGCACACGCGCCCGGTGCCGCTGGGGATCGTCTGTCCCAAGTGCGGCCAGGGCGACATCGCCGAGCGGCGCACGCGCAAAGGGCGCAACTTCTTCGGCTGCACGCGCTATCCCGACTGCGACTACTCGGTATGGAACCGGCCGGTGCTGGTGCCGTGCCCGAGCTGCGGCTACGTGGGGATGGAACAGAAGCAATCCAAGACGCTGGGGGCGACCCGCAAGTGCATGAAGTGCGGACACGAAGTGCAGGTGGAGGAGCCCGCGCCGACGGAGCCCGTCGCGACCTGACGGCGGTGGTAGTGGGCGGCGGCCTCGCGGGCAGCGAAGCCGCCTGGGCGCTGGCCGAGCGCGGCGTGCGGGTCACGCTGCACGAGATGCGCCCGCTGGTCCGCACGCCGGCGCACCAGACCGACGGACTGGCCGAGCTGGTCTGCAGCAATTCCTTCAAATCGACGGAGCTGGTGACGCCGCACGGCCTGCTCAAGGCCGAGATGCGGCGCTTGGGCAGCATCGTACTCGAGGCGGCGGACGCGGCGCGCGTGCCGGGTGGTGCCGCGCTGGCGGTCGACCGCGCTGTGTTCTCCGCCGCGGTGCAGCAGCGCGTAACGGCCCACCCCAACATCACGCTGGCGCGCGGCGAGGTGACGGCGCTGCCGTCGCCCGGCGTGGTGGCGACGGGCCCGCTCACCTCGGCGGCCTTGGGGGAGGCGATCGCCGCGCGGCTGGGCACGCGCGGGCTCGCGTTCTTCGACGCCATCGCGCCGATCGTGGCGGCGGAATCGCTCGATCACAGCCAGCTGTACCGCGCGTCGCGCTACGGCAAGGGCGCGGGCGACGACTATCTCAACGCGCCGCTCGCCGCGGAGCAGTACAACGCGTTCATCGCCGCGCTCGTCGCGGGCGATCAGTACCAGCCCAACCACGAATTCGATCAGGTGCAGTATTTCGAGGGCTGCCTGCCGATCGAGGAGATGGCGCGGCGCGGCCCCGAGACGCTGCGGTTCGGTCCGATGAAGCCCATCGGGCTGGCGGACCCGCGCACCCATACCGAGCCGTACGCCGTCGTGCAGCTGCGCCAGGAAGACAAAGCGGGGCAGATGTGGAATCTGGTGGGCTTCCAGACGCGGCTGCGCAGCGCCGAGCAGAAGCGCGTGCTGCAGACCATCCCCGGGCTCGCGCACGCCGAGTTCCTGCGCTACGGGTCGATCCATCGTAATTCGTACGTCAACGCGCCGGCCGCGCTCACGCCGCATCTGTCGGTGAAAGACGATCCGGCTCTCTTGTTCGCGGGCCAGCTGACGGGCGTCGAGGGCTACACCGAGTCGGCGGCGACGGGGATTCTCGCCGGGATCAACCTGGCGCGGCTGCTCGCGCGCGAGGCGCCGCTCGTACCGCCGCCCACGACGATGCTGGGCGCGCTGTATCGCTACCTGCGCGAGGCCGACCCGGCGCATTTCCAGCCGATGAACGCGAATTTCGGATTGCTCGAGCCGCTCGATCCGCCCGTCAAAGACAAAGCCAAGCGCCGCGAGCTGCTGGTGGCGCGGGCGGTGGCGGAGTTCGATCGCTTCGCGGCGAGCGCCGGCGTAGCGGTGGCGGCGTGAAAGAGATCGACGATTTCACCGCGTTCCTCGCGAAGGAGCGCAACGATTCGCCGCACACGGTGACCGCCTATGCGCGCGACGTGTCGGAGTTCGCCGACTTCTGCGGGCGCTTCTATGGCGGCGCCTGGACGTGGGCGGGCGTCGACCGGCTCGCGATCCGCGGCTTCCTCGGCTCGCTGCAGCAGCGCGGCCTGGGCAAACGGTCGATCGCGCGCGCGCTGTCGGCGCTGCGGACGTTCTACCGGTTCATGAATGTCACGCAGGGCATCGAGGTGAATCCCGCCAAGGCGGCGCGCACGCCCAAACTCGACAAGACGCTGCCCGCCTTCTTGGACAAGGCCGAGATGGAGCAGCTGTTCGCCGACGCGGAGACGCGCGCCGCCGCCGGCGGATTCCGCGAGGCGCGCGATCTCGCCATCCTCGAGCTGTTCTATTCCACCGGCATGCGGTTGTCGGAGCTCGCCGGATTGAATGATCAGGACCTGGACCTGGTGGGCGATCAGGTCAAGGTTCGCGGCAAGGGCAAGAAGGAGCGGCTGCTGCCGGTGGGCGGCCACGCGGGCCGCGCGCTGCGCGCCTACTTCCGCCGCCGCGACCTGCTGCTGGGCGCCATCGGCGGCGACCGCCGCGCGGTGTTTCTGAACCAGCGCGGCAAGCGCATCACGACCCGCGGCGTGCAGCTCGCCGTGAAGCTGGCGCTCTCCGGCCTCGCCCGCGGGCGCGACCTGCACGTCCATTCGCTGCGCCATTCCTTCGCCACGCACCTGCTGGATGCGGGCGCCGACCTGCGGGCGGTGCAGGAATTACTGGGCCACTCTTCGCTCAGCACCACGCAGGTGTATACTCATACCTCCGTGGAGCGCCTGAAGCAGGTCTATACGCAGGCGCATCCGCGAGCCTGAGCGGGAACCGACAGCACGCGGGAGTGGTTCTGGTGCCGATGCGCGCAACGACAATTCTTTCCGTCCGCCGGGACGGCCGCGTCGCCATGGGCGGCGACGGCCAGGTCACAGTCGGCGAGACCGTCATGAAGGCCAACGCGACCAAGGTCCGCACGCTCAAGGGCGGCAAGATCCTGGCGGGCTTCGCCGGAGCCGCGGCGGACGCGTTCACGCTGTTCGAGAAGTTCGAGGAGAAGTTGGAGCGCTATCCCGGCAACCTGCCGCGCGCCGCGGTCGAGCTGGCCAAGGACTGGCGCTCCGACCGCGTGCTGCGGCGGCTCGACGCCCTGCTCGCCGTCGCCGACAAAGAGCACGGCCTGGTGGTGAGCGGGTCGGGCGAGCTGATCGAGCCGGACGACGGCATTCTGGCCATCGGCTCAGGGGGCAGCTACGCGCTGGCCGCGTCCCGCGCCCTGCTCGCCGACACGAAACTCGACCCCAAGGACATCGTGGAGCGCGCGCTCAGGATCACTGCGGACATCTGCATCTATACCAACGACCACATCACGGTGCTCGAGCTGTGACCAAGCCCGGTACCACGCGCAAAGACCCGCCGCCCCCGCAGAACGCCGCGCCGCAGGCCGTGCCGGAGGAGGCGCTGCCGTGGCTCGAGGAGCTGCCGCCCAAGAAGATCGTGGCGGAACTGGATCGCTACATCGTGGGCCAGGACGCGGCGAAGAAGGCCGTGGCGATCGCCGTGCGCAACCGCTGGCGCCGCGCGCAGGCGCCCGACGACATCCGCGACGAGATCGTCCCCAACAACATCATCATGATCGGCCCGACGGGCGTGGGCAAAACGGAGATCGCGCGACGCCTGGCGCGGCTCGCGGGCGCCCCGTTCCTGAAGGTCGAGGCGTCGAAGTTCACCGAAGTGGGCTACGTGGGCCGCGACGTCGAGTCGATGATCCGCGAGTTGGTGGACGTCGCGATCAACATGGTGCGCGAGGAGCGCGAGGACGAGGTCTACACGGTGGCGGAGGAGCGGGCGGAAGAGCGCCTGCTCGACATCCTGGTGCCGCCGGTGACGCCCACGCCGTCCGCGGCCACGCCGCCGACCGGGGAGCGGGGAGCAGGGAGCGGGGAGCGTCCGCTGTTCGTGGTCTCCTCCAAAGGCGACGTCACCCCCAAGGCGATCGAAGCCGACGCCGAGGCGCAGGAGCGCCGCCGCCGCACGCGCGAGAAGCTGCGCCAGCAGCTGAAGGACGGCCAGCTGGAAGAGCGCGACGTCGAGATCGAGATCCAGCAGCAGAACTTCCCACCGCTCGAGTTCCTGCAGCCGCCCCAGGGGATGGAGGGGACGGACTTCAACATCAGCGAGTGGATGCAGGAGATGCTGCCGAAGAAAAAGAAGCGGCGCACGGTCCATGTCCACGAGGCGCGCCGCATCCTGATCGACGAGGAATTGAAAAAGCTGGTCGATATGGACGACGTGGTGAACGAGGCACTGGACCGGGTGGAGAACCACGGCGTGGTGTTCATCGACGAGCTGGACAAGATCGCGGGCGAGCGCGGCACGCAGGGGCCGGACGTCTCGCGCGAGGGCGTGCAGCGCGACCTGCTGCCGATCGTCGAGGGCTCGACGGTGCAGACGCGCTACGGCTTCGTGCGCACCGACCACATCCTGTTCATCGCGGCCGGCGCGTTCCACGTGGCCAAGCCGTCGGACCTGATTCCCGAGCTGCAGGGCCGCTTCCCGATCCGCGTCGAGCTGCAGCCGCTCACCGAGCAGGACTTCGTGCGCATCATGACGGAGCCCGAAAACGCGCTCACCAAGCAGTACGCGGCGCTGTGCGCCGCCGAAGGGGCCACGCTCGAGTTCACGGCCGACGGCATCGCCGAGATCGCGCGCATCGCCGCCAAGGTCAACGAGCGGCTCGAGAATATCGGCGCGCGGCGGCTGCACACCGTGCTCACCACGCTGCTGGAAGAGGTGTTGTTCGAGCTGCCCGACTATCCCATCAAGCGGATCGTGTTCGACGCCAAAGCGGTGCAGGAACGGCTGCTGCGCATCGTGGAAGACGAAGACCTGAGGAAGTACATCCTCTAGACTTTGCGCAGTTTCCACCGTCCGCGCCGGAACAGCAGCACCGCCACCACCGCCAGCGTCGAGTTGGCGACCGTGATCGCGATGAAGACGCCCTCGGCTCCGAACGTCCCCAGCCGCGCCAGCAGGTAGGCAAGCGGGATTTCCCACAGCCAGTAGCAGCCGAGATTGACCCAGGTGGGCGTCCACGTGTCGCCCGCGCCGTTGAAGGCCTGCGTCAGCACAAAGCCCACCGCGTAAAACACGAAGCCGTAGCTCATCGTGCGCAGGCCGAGCGCGCCCGTGGTCAGGGCGGTGGGCTCCTGCGTGAACACCCCCACGATGGGGTAGGCGAACGCGATAAAGAGCAGGCCCACGATGCCCAGTGCCACCATGTTGTAGCCCGCGGCGAGCCACGCGGCCCGCTCGGCGCGGTCGGGCTTGCCCGCGCCCAGCGATTGGCCCACCATCGTCGCCGCCGCGTTCGCGAGGCCGAACGACGGCAACATCGCGAAGATCAGGATGCGGATCGCGATGGTGTAGCCCGCGAGGACGCTCGAGCCGAACGTCGAGACGATCCTCGTCAGGCCGATGTAGCTCGCCGTACCCACGAGGAACTGGAACGTGGCGGATCCCGAGAGCCGCAAGAGCGTGGCCATCACTGCGGGCCGCAGGTGCAGGTTGATGCGGTGGACCGCCACGCGCGCGTCGCCGCGGGTGAGGCGGTAGACCTGGTACAGCACGCCCGTGCCGCGACCGATAGTGGTGGCGAGGGCGGCGCCCGTGACCCCCATGCGGGGGAAGGGGCCAAGGCCAAAAATCAGGCAGGGGCCGAGCAGGATGTTGATCGCGTTGGCCTGCCAGAGGACGCGCATGGCGATCGCAGGGTCGCCGGCGCCCCGGAAAATCGCGTTGATCAAGAAGAGCAGCATCACGGTGGCGCTGCCGCCGAGCATCAGGCGCGTGTAGCTCGATCCCATCGCAATGAC
>DATLWA010000060.1:0-4282 GCA_035576905.1 Gemmatimonadales bacterium | reverse complement strand
GTACCCTGGTCTACCGCGGCGTGCTGGTCGGGAGCGATTCCGTGCGCGGATCCGTGCTCGTCAGCGGAACCAACGCGCAGTGTGCCGCCGCGAACGGTGGGTCATGGGCGGGGAAACGCCAATGACGGCGGCCCGCCGCGTTCTGGCAGCGCTCGTGTTGCTTGCCGCCGTGGGCGCGCGGTGGCCGGGGCTCCCGGACGATCCCATGCCGATCACCGTGAAGGCCAAGGCGCACTTCGTGACGCCCGGCTCGCCCGTCACGTTCACCGGCACGACCGTCGCGGATGGGAAGCGCTTCGACGTGCAGCTCACGATCGTCAAGCCGAACGCCCAGTCCGCCGTCGTCGCCGCCAAGGTGGACGCGCAGGGCGCCTATACCGCCGCGTTCGCCGACACGAAGCAGCCGGGGCGTTACGCCGTGACCGCGCTGGCGCCCGATGCGCTGGGCCACGACACGACGAGCTTCAGCGTGGTGGCACCTCAGGAATTCGGCGATCAAGCGTCCGACGCCGTGCAGCACATCGTGGACGACGGCGTGGAGATCGAGACGCAGCTCGACGCCGCGGTCAAGGACCTGCCCGAGTCGCCCGCCAAAGACGAAGTCCAGGAGCGCCTGCGGACCCTGGACGACTCGATGCACGTCGCCGGCCAGCGGGTGCAGCAATTCCGCCAGGCAATGCAGAAGCTCGCCGACGTGCAGACCCGGTATCCCGAGACCGAGCCGGTGTTCCACGACATGTACGTGCACCTGGGCGAGGAGGTCTTCCGCACGCAGGCGGAGGCCGACGCGCGCAAGTTCGAGATCCTGCACGAGCTCGACGCGTCGCGCGCCGCGGGCAAGGTCTGCGACAACCTCGAGACGATGAGCGAAGGCTTCAAGATGGTGTCGGCGGTATTCAACCTCGCGAGCACGCCGATCGGCATCGTCAAGAGCTTCCTCACCGACTACGTGTCCGCCAAGCTCCCGCAGCTCCCCAACCCGGCGCTGAAGAACAATCCGCAGGGCCAGTTCGCGATGGGCGAGGCGATCAAGGCGAGCCAGGCGTTGCTCTCGGGGCCCACCGGGTGGGTCGGCTTTCTGTTCACGTTCGCCAACGACCTCGCCGCGTATTTCACGGACAAGGAGTTCGAGAAGTATTGCGAGCGCTTCGAGGGACCGTTCTCCGCGACCATGCACGGCGAAGTGTTCCGCCAGGGGCAGACCTGGTGGACCATGGACATCAAAGTCGAAGGGCGCCTGACGCTGCGCTATCCGAAGGCCAAGGAGGGCGAGGCGATTCACATGAGCGGGCAGTTCGAAGGAGCGGCCACCGACTACAAGGTGTGGGACGACGCGTTGCCCGTGCTCTATCCCAAACTCATGCGGGGGACGCGCACCTTCAAAAAGACGATTACGCCCGTGGGCATCCCGTACTCCGACTTCGAGGGGCGGTACGCGGCGCAGGCGTCGCCCGCGGCGTTCACGGTGCCGGTCGAGGCCGACCTCATCGGACGCAGGCTCACGATTCACCTGCAGCCCGCCAAGAAGGACATCCCGCAGGTCTACAACACGGCGCACGTGGTCGTGGCGATTCTCAGCCCGCTCGCCCTGATTCCGGCGGTCGTGACGTACTCGTTGCCGTATCAGAACGGTGAGTTCGTCTTGAAGCACGGGATGGAACTGGAGGACGGCGGCACGCTCCAGCTCGACGTGCAGATCGCGCCGCACAGCATGCAGGTGCAGCGGCAGTGGCAGCACACCAAGCCCGGCGACGGCGTGCGGGCCGACTACACGGGGACGCTGCACCTCTGCAACCCGACTTGCCAAGGGGGAAACCAGTGAGGCGCGCCGTGCTGGCGGCGTTGGCCGCCTGCGGCGCCGCGCCGCTTGGGGCGCAAGCGATTCCGCTGCGCGCCGGCCTGAGCCTGACGTACGTGCACCGCAACTTCGATCGCAACCGCGACGATGAGTTCCGCACGTGGGTCGTGCGCATGTCGGATTCCGAAAGCGTCTGGAATGCGGAGTGGGTCGCCGATCCGTGCCCGGGTCCCGAGGACCACATGTCGCGACGCGAGCAGGCCGGCGCCCGGGAGATGGACTTCGTCCGCGGCGGGATGATGGATCAGACGTTGCCGGAGCGGCATCCCCACACGGTGTTCATGCTGTCCAAGCGGATCCTGCGTTTGCTCACGGGCGGCGAGATCGCGGACATGATCGACCAGGTCGTCTGGTCGGAGAGCGTCCCGGGCGACGACAAGCCCCTGGCCCATTGCCGGTTCAGACAGCTCTCCTCGCAGCTGGTGCAGGGCCAGCTCACGCGCGTGGGGACGGACAGCACCGAGACGGTGATCGTGGACGGCCGCGGCGTCACCGTGCCGGTCCTGCACGCACACGCCGACTTCCTGAGCATGCTCGACAACTTCCGCATGCAGGGCGACATGTGGTTCGTCGACGACACGCTTGCGCCCTGGGTCACGCGTATCGAGATGACCCGCCAGGACGGCAAGACCTTCCACATGGCGCTCGGCACGGTGACGACGCCCGCCGCGAGCGCCGCGATGGAACGCGCGCTCACCGATTCCTGCCGCGCGCCGGTGTACGGTTTCTACTTCGCCTTCAACCAGGCCGACATCGAGCCGTCTTCCGCGCCCACGTTCCACGCGGTGGCCGACCTGCTCGGCCGCCATCCGGACTGGACGCTCGCGATCGAAGGGCACACCGACTCGATCGGCGACCCCGCCGCCAACCTGCGGCTCTCGGAGCGGCGGGCGGCGGCGGTGCGCCAACAGCTGGTGGCGCAATACGGCGTGGCGCCGGCACGGCTCACCGCGGCCGGCCGCGGCATGAACGGCTACGTGGCACCCAACAACACGCTCGCAGGCCGCGCGCGGAACCGCCGCGTGGACCTCGTGCGCCGCTGCGGAGGATGAGGATCATGAGAACGATCGCGACACTGTGCCTGGTGGTGCTCTTGCTGGTGGCCTGCTCGAAAGGGCAACAGGCCCGGGGGTCGGAGTCCGGCGGGGCCGGCAACGATCCGTGCACGCTGGTCAGCCGCGCCGAGGCGGAGCAGCTGATGGGCCCGCTGCGCCACGACCCATTCCGCGTGAATTCAGGCGGCAACCGCGTCCCCCAGCCCAACGGCACGGCCTGCTTCTACGAAACGGCGAATGGCCGCCGCGTGATCATGGACGTGGACTGGAAGGACGGCCAGATGGCGATGAAGGTGGTTGCGATGGGGGGAAGGCTGGCCGAGCAGGCGATCGCCACCGACACGGGCCAGGCGGACACGCTCGAGGGCCGCTGGGACGAGCTGCGCATGCTGCCCGGTGACAACATCTACGCCCGCAAAGGCGACCAGATGGTGTCGATCGATTACCTGGGCTCGGGGCTCGGGCTCGCGGGCGCTGCCAAGTGGGCGCACATTGCGCTGGGCCGGTTCGGCCACCCGCTCGCCTACGACGGCGCCGCCGCCGGCCGCACGGCGCCGGGACCGCTGGTCACGCCGCGCGACCCGTGCACGCTGGTGGACCGCGCCGACGTGGAGCGCATCATCGGCGCGCTGGCGGGGGCTGGAGTGGTCGGGCCGCATCAGGACGTGTGCACGTACACGCTGGCCCAGTCGCGCGGGCTGGCCGGGAACAAGGTCGACCTGCGGGTCTCGTGGAAAGACGGTTGGGCGGCGATCGAGAACTCGCGGCACATGACCGACGCGGTCGTCGCGAAGGTGGCGCCTTCGGCAGCGATGGCGCACGGCAGCACGGACGGCGGCCAGCAACAGGGAGCGCCGGGGACTGCGGGCGGCGACGGCGGGCTGGGCGGCTTCATGAACAAGTTGATGGGCGCCGCGCGCTCGCAGGGCTTCAACGTGCAGACGGACAGCAACGGCAAGCTGCAGAGCGATACCGCCGTCGCCGGCCCGTGGGATGCCGGCGCGCTGGTGAACGGATCGGGGCTCTACGTCGTCAAGCACGACGCGCTGCTCACGCTCGATCTCCGGGGCATCACGTACGAACAGGCGAAGGCACTGCTCGCCAAAGCGGTCGAGCGACTCTAACAGGGGGAGTTATGCACCAGAGGACGGTGGGTTGCACACTGGCGCTCGTGGCCGTCGCGGCCCTGAGCGTTCCGGGACGGGCCCGGGCGCAGGGGACGTTCGAAGGCATGGTCGCGGGCACGATGTCGCTCCCGGACGGCAAGTCGGTGCCGTTTCGCTACTACCAGCTGGGGAGCCGGACGCGGCAAGAGTACTCGATGGAAGGGCACACCGGTACGATGATCTTCGACGGCACGACCGGCGAC
>DATLWA010000059.1:0-3048 GCA_035576905.1 Gemmatimonadales bacterium | reverse complement strand
GCGCTTCCTGGAGCGCTTCCCCACGGTCGAGCATTTGGCGCGGGCCAAGCGCAGCGCGGTGATGGAACAGTGGGACGGGCTCGGTTATTACGCGCGGGCGCGCAATCTCCATTCCTTGGCCAAAGCCGTTACCGGCAAGGGCGTGTTACCGGATGATCCCGCCGAGCTGATCAAGCTGCCGGGCGTCGGTCGCTACACCGCGGGAGCGGTTGCCAGTTTCGCCTACGAGAAACCCGTGCCCGCAGTCGACACGAATGTAGCGCGGGTGATCCGGCGAGCGTTCGTTGGCGGCAGTGAGAAACGGATTTGGGCGATGGCAGCGGTGCTGGTGCCGAAGGAGGGCAAGCGAGCCTGGAGATTCAATCAGGCGATTATGGAGCTGGGGGCTTTGGTGTGCGTGGCGAGGAAACCGAAGTGTCCGGAATGCCCCGTCCGGAAAGACTGCAAGACTGGAAGGCGCCTAGCCTCGAAAGATCGTCGCCGCTAGCAGCGCCAGCAGTCCCATCCCTCCGGCAATCGACGCCGCGAAAATCTGGCGTTTGCGCAACTTGTGAAAAGCCTCCGGTAAATCGCCGCGCGGATCGAGCTCCAGCCGGCCGAGGCGCGCCGCGGTCGGCACGCTGATCGCGACGGCCGCGATCGCACCCAGCAGCCCCGCGATCATCATCAGCATGAGCCAGCCCGGGACCGCACCGCTCGCCATGAAAGCCATGGACAGCATGAAGCCCGAGAGCACCACGGCGACGGCGCCCGTCCCTACCAGAATCCGCTGCACCGCGCTGATCACGCGATACACCGCCAGCCGCTCGGCCGGCGCGAATGACTTGGCGGTGACCCCTGCGACCATCGTCGCGATGCCGCCGCCGAGCCACAGCAGGAACCCCGACATATGGACGAAGAGCCAGAAGCCGCGCACGCTCTAGCCTCCCACCATCGCCGGAACGCGTTGCCGTCCCTCGAACCCCGCGTCGATCTCGTGCCAGTACTCGATCGTCTCTTCGCCCGCCTTCCAGCACCAGAACACGTCGCGGCCGTCGAGCGTGCCGTAGAAATCCACCAGCCCCTGCGGAAATCCCTTGAACAGGCAGCCGATCTCCTCGAGCTCCTGGATGTAGCCGGCGATGACTTTCGCCGCGTCTTCGATCTGCGTGCGCAGCGCCAGCTGCTCGTTCGACTCGCCCCACTCGGGCCGAGCCTGCGCCGCCACCAATTCGTACTTGTAGATCAGGTCGCGCCAGACGGGATAGTGCGTCGTCAGGTCGGCGACAATCCGTTTGACCAGCGGGAGCGTGCGGTTGGCCTCGGCGAGGGTGAAGTGCTTGCGGATCATGCGATGGTGATCCCCGCAATCTCCTCCGGATGCGGAATGAATCCCACCACGCGTCGATCCTTGTCCACCACGACGATCGTCGCGCGGACGTGGGAGTCGTGCTCGTCCGCCGGCTTCGTGAGCTTGTAGCCTTTGAGCTCCGTCTCGGGCGCCACCACCGCCGTATCCTGCCGCAGGTGCGTCTCGACGGGACAGTCGCTCGGGTCGTGGCCCTGCGCCACACAGCGCGTGACTATGTCGCGATCGGAGATCGTGCCCAGATAGCGGCGGTCCTTGGGATTGTCGACCACCGGCACGACCGAGATGTCCTTCATTTGCATCAATGTCGCCACCTCGGCGCTGGTAGCACCGGCGGCGGCGACGACGGGATCCTTGATCATGATCTCGGATGCGCGCATGGCGACTAAGCTAGCGCTCGCTTTGTAGCTTCGTAACCCGATGCGATGAAACGCGGGATCTCACTCAGCGCGAACGTCGCCTCCTTCTCTGCGACCGGCCGTATCACGATCAGGCGCGGCGTGCCCGCGGGCCAGGCCGCGATGTCCCGCTCCGTTTGCGCCGCCATCATCACCCGCTCCGCCTCGCCGTGCGCGCGCACCAGCGCCGGGACCGGCGCCTTGCCGGCCTGGGGCGGCCCTTCGTCGAAGCCCGGCCCGGTATGAACCGCGAGGACCAGCACCGCAGGGACGCGCCGAGCGACGTCGATCGGCAAGACCGCCCGCAGGCCGCCGTCCACCAGGCGCCGCCCCGCGAGCTCCGCCGGCGGATAGTAGACCGGCAGCGCGCAGGAGGCGTACAGCGTCTCGACCAGCGGCGCGTCCTGCCCCAGCGCGCCGAACAGCAGCAGCTCGCCCGAGTCGAGGTCGGTGGCGGTCACGGTCAGAGGAATCTTGAGATCGGCAAAGCGCGTGGCGGGAACGAGGCGGGCGATGGTGTCTTTGAGCGGCTGGGCTTTGAGCAGGCTGGGTGCGAACACGCCGCGCGCCAAGTTGAACGGCGAGACGCGCGCGATGTCTTTGCGGGAGACTGAGGCGATCTGGCCCGCGAGCCAGTCGGGTGTCACGCCCGCCGCGAACGCCGCCGCCACCACGGCGCCGAGCGATGTGCCGACCAGATGGACGACTTCGTGCCCCGCTTCCGCGATCGCGCGCCAGGCACCGGCGCAGGCGAGGGCTTTGGCGCCGCCGCCGCCGCAGACCAGGACGAGCTTCACTCCCCCTTGCCCTGGTCGTACCTCCGATCCATCACGCGGCTCGCGCGCCGCTTGCCGGCGCGCTCGTAGCGCCGCTTCTCGTCGGCGGTCTCGGGCACGATCGGCGGCACTTCGGTGGGGACGCCGTGGTCGTCGAGGGCCACGAAGGTGACGTAGCACGAATTGGTGTGGCGCTTCTCGCCCGTCACGACCGTCTCCGAGACGATCTTCACGCCTACCTCCATCGAGGTGCGGCCCGCGAAGTTGACGCGGGCATACGCCGTGATCAGCTCGCCCACGTGAATCGGCTCTTTGAAGTCGACTTTGTCGACCGACACCGTCACGCACTGGCGGTGTGAGTGGCGGATGGCGCACACCGCGGCCACTCGGTCGGCGAGCGACAGGACCACGCCGCCGAACACGTTGCCCATGATGTTGGCGTGCTGCGGCGTCATCAGCTCCGACATGATCGTTTCCGACTCGCGCGGATGGCGTCCCTGCATGGTCAGTAGTCCACCGGTCTGAG
>DATLWA010000058.1:0-3278 GCA_035576905.1 Gemmatimonadales bacterium | reverse complement strand
GGGGTTGTGCCAATGGGGCGCCATCGGGCGGGCGCGGGCGGGGCAGGATTACGAGACCATCCTGCGCACCTATTTCCCGGGGACCAAACTTGCGCAACTTTACTGAGGCGGCGGGCGTCGCCCTGATCGCGTTGCTGGCGGGCGGACCGCGTCTGTCCGCCCAGTCGACTTTAGAGCAGTTTTCCTACGACAGCTTGCGGCTGTCCGGCGTGCAGGTGGACCTGGGCGCGCTGGGCTCGACCCGGTTGCGCGGCGCGGTGACCGGCGGGCTGCGGGTGGACTACGGTTACGTCGCGCCGAACGTGCGCGTGTTGTTCGGGCTGTCGTACTTCAAGGCCAATTTCAGCTCGCGCGAGACGCAGAAGTTCGCGGCCAAGATCGCGCAGGTCGTGCACGACCCCGACTCGAACTTCACGGTCGACGTCGGCACGATCTCGTGGAGCGATCTCACGGGCGATGTGGACCTGCAGTACCGCATCCCGCAGAGCCGTACCGTGATCGCCTATCTCGGCCTGGGCGCGGGCGTGCACCTGCGCCACGGCGACGGCCAGGCGATCAAAGGGACGTTCGTGCAGGACGCCCTGAGCGACGTCACGGCGGCGCTCAACGGCACGGTCGGCGCGGAGTTCGCGGTGGACCGGAATTTCCGGCTCACGCTCGACGGCCGGTTGGTGTGGACCAGCAATCTCTCGACCGTTTCGTTGCGGGGCGGTTTCATGTACCGGCTTCCAGGCAGGCGATGAACGATCCCATTCGGGTGGCGGTGGTCGGGGCGGGGGGTGTGGCGCAGGTCGCCCATCTGCCGGTACTCAACAAATTGAAAGGGGTCGAGGTCGTCGCCATCTGCGACAACGACCTCGGCAAGGCGCAGGCGCTCGCCGGACGCAACAACATCGGATCGACCTACGACGACATCGAGGACGTGCTGCAGTACGCGCACCCCGACGCCGTCGTCATCTGCACGCCCAACCACCTGCACGAGATTCACGTGGTGGCCGCGCTCGCGGCCGGCGCGCACGTGTTGTGCGAGCGGCCGCTCGCCCTCACCGTGGACGGCGTGGAGCGCGTGCTGCAGGCGAGCGAGAAGTACGGCCGCCGCGTGATGGTGGGCATGAACCACCGCTTCCGCACCGACGTGCAGGCCGTGCGCGGCTTCCTGGCGGGCGGCGACCTCGGCGCGTTGCAGGTGATTCGCACGGGCTGGCACGTGTTCCAGCCCAGCCGGCAGATGATGGGGTGGCGGCTGCGGCGCCAGGAGGCGGGCGGCGGG
The DNA here is from genome assembly GCA_035576905.1 of Gemmatimonadales bacterium. Lineage (GTDB taxonomy): Bacteria > Gemmatimonadota > Gemmatimonadetes > Gemmatimonadales > GWC2-71-9 > DATLWA01. The sequence goes on along the minus strand of DATLWA010000058.1, from coordinate 2,008 downwards.
GCGCTGCTCGATCTGGGGCTGCCGCTGCTCGACCTGGCCCTCTGGCTCAGCGGCTGGCCCACGCCCAAGCGCGTCTCGGCGTACCGCGTGCCCGGCGGGCGCGAGGCGGTCGAGGATCTGGGGTCGGCCCTCGTCGTGTGCGAGAACGGCCTGTCGATCACGCTCGACGTCAGCTGGCGCCATTTGGGCGAAGGGGAGCGGTTCTGGTTCAACGTGGCCGGACCCAAGGGGTCGGCGCAGATCCAGCCCCTCAAGATCTTCAAGGAGTCACACGGCAGCGCGGTGGACGTCACGCCCACGGGGGCGTCGAGCCGCGAGAGCCAGTTCACGCAGTCCTACCGCGCCGAGTGGACGTATTTCCTCGCGGTCATCAAGGGGGATGTGAATGCGCCGCCGCCCCGCGATCAGCTCGCGCTCCAGCGGGTGATGGACGCGCTGTATCGATCGGCGGACGAAGGGCGCGACGTGCTGTTGTGAGCGGGCGGCGGGCGGCGCTGCTCATCGTGCTGGGCGCGGTGCTGCTCACTGCGAGCTATCCCCCGTTCCACCTGCCGCCCCTCAGCTTCATCGCGCTCGCGCCCGCGATCTTTCTGCTGCGGGTGCTCACCGCCCGCGGCGATGCCCGCCGCGCCTTCCGCCTCGGATTCTGGTACGGCGCCGCTGCTAACGGGCTGGTGCTCCACTGGCTCGTGGTCGCGCTGTGGCATTTCACGCCGCTGGCGCTGCTGGGTTTCCTGCTGACCGCGGCGGTGCTCGGGCTGTGGTGCGGGGTTGTGTTCTGGCTCACGGTGCGCGTACGTGCCCGCCTGCCGGCGCTGCCGCTGTGGCTCGTCGTGCCGGTGCTCTGGACGGCGATGGAGTGGGGTATCGGGCACCAGGGCGACGTGGCCTTTCCCTGGCTCGGCCTGGGCTCGTCGCTCACCGACGCTCCGGTCCTGGTGCAGTGGGCGGACTTCGCCGGCGCGCGCGGTGTGACGTGGTGGCTGGTGTGGTGCAACGTCATCCTGGTCGAAGCGGCGCTGGCATGGCCGGTGGAGCGGCGGGCCGCGTGGCGCCGGCTGGGCGCATTCGCCCTCACGGTCGCCGCCGCGTGGGGCTACGGCGCGTGGCGCACGCGCACGCTGGCGCTGCGCGAGGTCGGCGTGATCGGGCTGATCCAGCCCAACGAGGGCTTCCGCGAGAAATGGGAGCCGGCGCATGCCGACAGCGTGGTCACGACGCTGCTCGATCTGTCGCGCCGCGTTCGCGCGCTGGCGCATCCCGATCTCATCGTCTGGCCCGAGGCAGCGCTGCCGGGCTTTCTGTTCCAAGAGCCCGGGTGGGACTCGACGGTGGCGCAGTTCGCCCGCGAGAGTCACACGCCCGTGATCACGGGGAGCCTCCACGCTGAGTTCTTGCCCGGCGGCCGGTCCTCCATCTACAACGCGGCCTTCCTGTTCGATTCGACGGGCGCCTGGCGCAACGCGCCCATCTACGCCAAGCACTACCTCGTGCCGGTCGTCGAGCACGTGCCGTTCGTCCCGGTGAGCTGGTTCCGTCACGTGCCGTGGCTGTCGCGGTGGTCCGGTGGCTTCAAGAAGGGGACGACCTTGCCGGTCTACCACGTCGCCATCGGCCGGTTCGGCGTGCTGGTGTGCTACGAATCGGCGTTCGAGGATGTGGCGCGACGCTACCGGGCGGGCGGCGCGGATTTTCTCGTCAACGTCACCAACGACGCCTGGTACGGCCGGACGGCCGGTCCCTACCAGCATGCCGCGCATGTCGTGATGCGGGCGATCGAGACGCGCATGGGCATCGCCCGCGCCGCGAACGACGGCATCACCATGTTTGTGGATCCCCTCGGCCGGGTTTCCGATGCGACGGCGCTCGAAACGCAGACGGTGGTGGCGGGGCGGCTCAAGACAAGTGATGTGAAGCCGCTGTACGTGATGCTCGGCGATTGGGTCGGGACGTTCTCCACCATCCTGGCGCTGGCGGCGTTGGTCTTTGTTCTCGTCCGGAAGTCACA
>DATLWA010000057.1:0-11351 GCA_035576905.1 Gemmatimonadales bacterium | reverse complement strand
AAAGAACGGTTTTGCCTTTGCGGTAGACGACCGGGCCATGCACGGCACTCCACGAGTGGGCTGCTCTGGGTTGTGCTGGCGGCTAGCTGGCTCGCTGCCGCGGGGCCGACCGAACGGCCGCAAATATATGAATCAGTTGGTTTTGGCGCAAATTTCGGCAGTTTTCCACATCACAAATCGTTACTCCCACCCACAGCTACGACGTTTGTCCACTATCCACATTTGCTGTGGAAAGGATCATTCGAGCGCACGATGTCGGAAACCTGTGGACAACCCGTGGGAAAGTACCGAAAGTGCGTGGCGACTTTGCGTTAGGCCGACGCGGCCAGGATTTCCGCGACCGCACTGGGGTCCGGAGCGAGGGTCCAGCCCTCCTTTGATGAGTGATGCATCCCGCCGATCGCCTGCGGCAGGGCGAATCGGACGGCGCCGGCGCGGGCCTTCTTGTCCACCTGCATCGCCGCGAGCAGGTCGGACGCACTGGGGCCGCTCGGCAGGTCGATCGGCAACCCATAGGCCGCGAGCGCGCGACGCAAACGCTCGGCGGTGCCCGCCGCCGTGACGCCCAGGCGCTCACCCAGGCGCGCTTCGCAGACCATGCCGATTCCCACCGCCTCGCCATGCAGCACCTCGAATCGGGTGGTTGCTTCAATGGCGTGGCCAATCGTATGGCCGAAGTTGAGCACCGCGCGCACGCCGGTTTCGCGCTCGTCCTGCGCCACGATCTGCGCTTTGATCTCGATCGAGCGGGTGACCACACGCTCCAGCGCGACCTGGTCCTTCGCCTTGACGCGTGCGTGGTCGCGCTCCAGGAACGCGAAGTAGTCCGCGTCGGCGATGACCCCGTGCTTCAGCGCTTCGGCCATACCCGCCGCGAGCTGGACGGGGGGCAACGTGGCGAGCGTGTCGAGGTCGGCCACCACCAGCCGCGGCTGGTGGAACGCGCCGATCAGATTCTTGCCCGCGGCCGCGTCGACGCCGGTCTTGCCGCCGATGGACGAGTCGATCATCGCCAGCAGCGACGTCGGCACCTGTACGCAGGGGATGCCCCGATGGAAGGTCGCCGCCACGAACCCGCCCACGTCTCCCGCCACGCCGCCGCCCAATGCCACCACAGCGCCATCGCGCCCGACCTGGGCGCCGAGCATCCGGTCGGAGATGGCCGCCCACGTCTCCCGCGTCTTGTTCCATTCTCCCGCGGGAAAGGCGAACAGCGTTGCCGGCAGCTTGGCGCCTTGCAGCTGCGCAACCAGCTTGTCGCCGTATGGACCGGCGACGTGCGAATCGGTGATCACCGCATAGCGCGCCGCCGGGCAATGACGCGCCAACAGGGCCGGCAGCTCCGCGAGGAGCCCCCGGCCGATCACGATGTCGTAGGAGGCGTCACGCTGTTCTTGCAGCGCGACGCGGACCGTCACCACGCGACGTCGCCCTGGCCCGCCTGGGCGTTGGCGCGGCGCGCCAGCGTGAACAGCAGGTCCGACAGGCGATTCAGGTACTGTATGATTACTGGCTTGATGGTGTCGCTATGGCTCAGAGCCACCACACTGCGCTCGGCGCGGCGACAGACCGTCCGCGCGAGGTGCAGAGCCGCGGCCTTGGGTGAGCCGCCGGGCAGGACGAAGCTCTCGAGCGGCGGCAGGCCCGCCTCGGCCGCGTCGATGGCGCGTTCCAGGGCCGTCACGCGCGCGCCGTCGATGGCGGCTTTGGCAAGCGCCTTGGCCACTTTCGCGGGGTCGGGGGCCGCGAGCTGGCCGCCGATGGCAAACAGGTCGCGCTGGATGCTCTCGAGCAACGGTGCTTCGAAGTCCTGCGGCTCGACCGCGCGAGCCATGCCGATGGCAGCGTTGGTTTCGTCGACGTCGCCGTAGGCCGCCACGCGAGCGTGGTCTTTGGGCACGCGCCCGCCACCCAGCAAGCCGGTGTCTCCTGTGTCGCCGGTCTTCGTGTAGATCTTCACGCGGCGGAACCTACCGTCACGGGCAATGGAGCGCGAGCGGTTGCGTGGCCACGACGCTGCGCGACCGCGGATCCACCACGATGCTGCGCGAGGCGCGCGGCGACACGTCGAAATTGGCATCGATTAACAGGAGCATCCCGTGCTCCGGTGGAAAGGCCACCAGTCCGCGCAGCACGTAGCGGGGCGCCGCCGGGCGGCTTTCCGGTCCGCGCATGAATCCGCCGCGCAGCGGTGTGCGCGTCGGGCCGAGCAACCAGCGGCGCGGCTGGCCGTTGCCGTCGACCAGCGCGACGCCGCTCACCAGGGCCGTGTCGCCAGGGCCTGCCACCACGCGGGCGCGCAACGCCGCGGCGTACGACCCGTCGGAGAGTCGTATGACGTCCCCCGCATCGGACTCGGCGTCGGGATCGGGCGCGAGCGGGGCGGCGAGCGGCTCGGCCGGCGCGCCATGCGGCGCCGTGCGTCGTACGGCCGTGCGGGCGAGGCCCGCGAGCAGCCGCCGCGCGGCGCTGTCCGGGGGTGCAGCACCGGGCCGCCGCTGCTCGGCGAAAAACGCCGGCTCGCGGAAGTATCCCACCACGGTGGTATGCGGCCGCGGCACCAGGGGCGCCGCGGCTTGGGGGAAGCTATAGACCAGCTCGACCACCGCGCTCGCCGCGCCACAGCGCCCCGGCTGGTGCAGCCGCACCAGCACGAGGTCGGCGGGCGACGCCCCGCCGGGAAACAGGATGGTCGCGTCGTAGTAGCCGGGCATACTGGGCCGGCTGGCGATCTTGTCGGCGGCGAGGGAGAGCATGGGCGCGGCCGGCGACTTGCCGCCGATCTTGGGGCGCAGCAGGCTGTCGTACACCTGTTGGGTGAAGGCGCTGTCGGCCACGAACAGATGCACTTCGCTGCCGAGCGTCCAGCCGAGGGCGGCGCCGTCGAAGTGGCCGTCGGTGTGCGCGACGAGCGGTTGCGCGGGGGCGGTGTCGGGCGCGAGACCGGGGGCCGCGCCGCCGCAGGCCGCCGCCACCACCACCGCGATCGCGCTTGCTCCCCGCACGTTTCCCCCGTTACCGTTGGCGCCTATGCAGGACGTCAAAGATATCACGATCATCGGCGCCGGCCCGACCGGTTTGTTCGGCGCGTTTTACGCCGGCATGCGGGGGGCGTCCTGCCGGCTGATCGACAACCTCGATCAGGTCGGCGGCCAGCTCACCGCGCTCTATCCCGAGAAGTACATCTTCGACGTCGCCGGCTTCCCCAAGATCCTCTCGAAGGACCTGGTCAAGGAGATGGCGCAGCAGGCGCTACAATGGAAAGCGCCGGTGCACCTCGGCCAGAAAGTCGTCGGCCTGCGGCGCGAAGAGCAGGACGGCAAGCCGCTCTTTGTCCTGGTTACCGACCAGGAGGAATTCCCGTCGCGCACCGTGATCATCGCGGCGGGCATCGGCGCGTTCACGCCGCGCAAGCTGCCCCTGAAGGACGTCGATCAGTGGTACGGCAAGGGCCTGCACGACCGCGTGCTCAACCCCCAGGAATTCGCGGGCCAGCGCGTGTTGATCGTGGGCGGCGGCGACTCGGCGTTCGACTGGGCCGTCAACCTGCACGGCATCGCCAAGTCGATCCTCATGATCCACCGTCGCGACGGCTTCCGGGCCCATCACGCCACAGTGGCGCAGGTGCAGGCGTTCTGCGCCGCCGGCGAGATGGAGCTGCGCACGTTCTGGGAGCTGAAAGCGATTCATGGGGGCGGTCAGATCGAGCGGGTCACCATCGTCAACAACAAGACCAAGGAAGAAGAGACCATCGCGATGGACCGCGTGATCCCGCAGCTGGGCTTCCTCTCGTCGCTCGGCGCCATCGCCGAGTGGGGCCTGGAGCTCGAGAAGGGCGACATCAAGGTCGCCTCGACCATGGAGACGAACATCCCGGGCATCTACGCCGCGGGCGACGTCGCCGTGTTTCCGGGGAAGCTGAAACTGATCGCGACCGGCGTGTCGGACGCGTGCATCGCCGTCAACCACGCGGTGCACTTCATCCATCCCGACGCCAAAGTGGCTCCGGGACACTCCAGCAACATGGCGATATTCGGGCAAACAGAGGACTAGGCGCCTACTTAGTCTTGCCGATCTCAACCACCAACGAATCTATTTGGGCCAGCATGTCGGAGTATCGCACGGCGTGCGCGTTCGCCTGGATGCTGAACGTGAACGTGCGGCCGTCCTTCCTTTGGATGTAGCCTGACAGGCTGTTCACCCGATCGATGCTGCCGGTCTTTGCCACGACCTGGCTGTCGAGCGGCGTGCCGACGAAGCGCTTGAGCAGCGATCCCGGCCGCGCGGCGTGTGGCAGCGCTGCCATGAACCCCGCGTTCTTGGGGTGGCGCCGCATGTAGTCGAGCAGCTGCACGAAGGCATGCGGCGTAATGAGGTTGCCCGCCGAGAGGCCGCTGCCGTCCTCCAGCGAAAACGTGGTCGAATCGACCTTCACCGAATCGATCAGGAAGCGCCGCTCCACGTCCAATCCCGCTTCCCACGATCCCTCCCCGTGCAGCTCCTTGCCCAGAATCTTGAGCAGCATCTCGGCGAACCAGTTCTGGCTGGTATTGAGGATCGGGAAGAGAATGTCGGGCAGCGGCCGGCCGCGGTACTCGAACAGCGGATTGCCGCAGCAGCGGGTGGCTCGATAGGCGAGCGAATCCGTGGTGGACACGGCGCCGCCTTCGACCGCGACGCCCTTCCTGCCCAGGGAGGCTGCCAGCGCCCGCGCGGCATAGAGGTTCGGGTCTGGCAGGGCGAAGCTCTCGATCCACGGCTTGTGCCCCAGTGTCACGGTGCCTTCCGCCCAGATCTCGTACGTGCCCGGCTTGCGATAAAAGTTGTCGCCGATCGAGGTCCCCGTATCGGGCGGCACGGTGCGCGCGCGGTTCTCGAACGCGAACATGCCGAGGTCGGGCGACCAGGTGATCGTAGGCGGGGCGTCGAGGGCCGGGCCCGCCGTGATCTGGAAGTCCACGCTGTTGTCGTGGAAGCCGAGCCCCGAGACGGGCGCGGCGTACCACCAGTTCAAGTCCCAGGCGTTCCAGCCCGATGCGACGAGCGTCGGCTCGAACGCGCTGCCGTCGCCCACGATCTTGCCGCTGACGCGGTGCACGCCGTGCGCGATGATCGAATCGGCCAGGCGGTCGATCTGGGTGAACGTCGAATCGCAGGCCCCCGGTGCCAGCGTGTCCACGGAGAAACACCGCGCCGACCACGTCGGATCGCCCCGGCCGTACAGGATCAGATCGCCGCGCAGGATGCCGCCATCCACCGTGCCGTTCACATACACACTGGTGCGGACGCGGTAGTCTGCCGGGAGCAGCGCCGAGGCGGTGGCCGTGACGACGAGCTTGGTATTGCTCGCGGGGACGAACAGGCGGTCGGCGTTGCGCTGGAACAGCACGCGGCCGTGGTCGTCCATCACGAACACGCCCCAGTTGGCCCGGTTGAACGGCGGCTGGTCGAGGAGGGTCGTGAGACGCTGCTCCAGCGAGCCGCGCAGCGGCCGGGTGCGGGGCGGGGGCGCCTGCGCGGAGAGGGCGCCGCTAATCGTAAGCGATGCGAGGATCAGCTTTCGCATAGACCAGGTCGGTGACGAGGTTGACCAGCACGAACACCACGGACAAGAACAGGATGCTGCCCTGCACGGCGGGCAGGTCGCGCTTGGAGATCGCCGTCAAAACGTAGCGCCCCACGCCGGGCCAGGAGAAGATGGTCTCGGTGAGAATCGAGCCGGTGAGGTAGCTGCCGACGTCGAGGCCGAGTACGGTGATGATCGGGATCAGCGCGTTGCGCAGCGCGTGCCTGCCGACGACGGCGAGCTCGGTCAGACCCTTGGCGCGCGCGGTGCGGACAAAGTCGCTGCCCAACACCTCGAGCATCGCGCCGCGCGTCATCCGCGCGAGCACGGCGATCGAGCGCATGCCCAGCGTCAACGCGGGCAGCACGAGGTAGGCGAGCCCGCCGTATCCGGACGGCGGGAACCAGCGCAGCGCGATCGCGAACACGAAGATCAACACCAGGCCCACCCAGTACACCGGGAACGACACGCCGAGGTAAGCGCCCAGCATTGCGATGCGGTCGGCGAGGCCACCGGGCCGCAGGCTCGCGACCACACCCAGACTGAGGCCGCACACCGTGGCGAGGGTCATGGCGGCGAGCGCCAGCTCGACGGTCTTGGGGAAACGCCCCAACAGCTCGCCCATCACCGGCTGGCGCGTCACATACGACCGCCCCAGGTCGCCGCGCAGCACGCCCCAGGCGTAGTGGCCGAATTGCACGGGCAGCGGATCGTCGAGATGCAGCTCGGCGCGCAGCCGGGCGACGGTGGCCGAGTCGGCGCGCTCGCCCACCATCTCGAGGACGGGGTCGCCGGGAGCCACGTTGAGGAGCAGGAAGGCCAGCACCAGGACGCCGGCCAGCGTGGGCAGCGTGAGGGCGAGACGCCGCGCCAGCGCGCGGGTCACGGAGTGGCGACCGCCCGGGCCCAGTGCTGGCCGTTGAAGATCACCGGCAGGTCCCAGCCGGCGACGTAGGGCTGGCGCGCCCACAGGTCCACCGGGAACCAGAGGTACAGCCAGGGCGCGGCGCGGTAGACGCGCTCGTCGATGCGGCGGTACAGGCCGACGCGCGCGCTGTCGTCGGTGGTGCGGCGGGCCTGCGTGATCAAGGCGTCGGTTTCAGGATCCGAGTAGAACGCATAGTTGCCGCCCGGTCCGAAGCTGGCGCTCGCGAACAACGGATAGAGAAAGTTGTCGGCGTCGGGGTAGTCGGCCCACCAATCGAGCAGGGCCATATCGGCCTTGCCGGCGCGCGCCGCCTCGCGCTGGCTCGACGCGTCGCGCGCCACGATCTCGGCGCGGATCCCCACGCGCGCGAGATCGGCCTGAATCGCCTCGGCGACGCGCGCCAGCGGCACGTTGGTCGCCGAAATCCACAGCTGCAAATCGAGCCCCTGGCCGTATCCCGCGCTCGCCAGCAACGCCCGGGCGCGTGCGGGATCGTAGTCGTAGCCCGCGCGGCTGGTGTCGCCGCCGGGCAGAATCGGCGGAATGGCGCCACGGGCGCGGATGCCGCGACCGGCGTACACGCGCTGCAGGATTTCTTGGACGTCGACGCCGTGATTGATGGCCTGCCGCACCCGGACGTCGCGCAGCGCGCCGCGGCGGTTGTTGAGCGCGAGGTAGACCACCCGCAACGCCGGTTTTCGGACCAGCCAGTTCGGGTGGAGCTGCTGCCAGCGCGCCGTTTCACTGAACGGAATCTCGATCACCGACACGCGCCGCGCCTCGAACTCGGCGGCGAGTGTCAGCGGCTCGGGAATGATGCGAACCTTGAGGCTGTCGGCGAGCGGGGCGCCGCCCCAGTACGCCGGATTCTTCGCGAATACGAGTTGGTCGTCGTGCTGCCACGACACGAAGCGCCACGGGCCCGTCCCCACGGGCCGCTGCGCCAGATCGGCGGGCGCGGGGTCGGGCACGATCGAGGCCACGGGCATCGCGAGGAATTTGGGGAAGATGGCGAGCGGCTCGGCCAGATCGATCGCCACGGCGGTGTCTCCCAGGGCGCGCACACCTGAAAGGTCGGGGCTGGTGCCGGCGGCGAAGGCCGCGGCGCCTGCGATGGGCAGCAGCGGCCACGCGCGGCCGCCGGTGGTCTTGGAGTCGAGCACGCGGCGGAAGCTGGCGGCGACGTCGCCGGCCGTCAGCGGCCGCCCGTCGTGGAACTTCACGCCCGTTCGCAGGTGAAACACGTAGTGCCGGCCCGCGCGGTCGACGCTCCAGCCGTCGGCCAGGCCGGGGACGAGGCGCCCGTCCGGGTCGAACGCCGTCAGCCCGTCGAACATCAACGTCACCATCTCGCCCGTGGGCACGTCCGTGGACAGCGCCGGATCGAGCGAACGCGGATCGTAGGATTCGTAGTAGACGAGCGTGCGTGCGCTGCCGCCGTGTCCGCAGGCGAGGGTAACCGAGGCGAGGACAAGGAGAACGCGGTGTGAGACGCGCGTCGTCGACATGAGGACCACTGTCGAAAAGGTTGACAGTCGGAGGGTGGCGACGCAACATACGGAAGTCGCTCAACCTCGTCAATTGCGTGTCCGCCGGTACGTCCTGCTCGTCGCCTTGATCGCGGCGGCCCCACTCGCCGCACAGCAGAAGCCGCGGGTGGTGCGCGGCTTGCGCATCGAAGGCAACCATGCCCTGGATGATTACACCCTGAAGAGCGCGATCGCGACATCCAACTCGAGCTACCTGGCGCGCGCCTGGCCGTTCCGGCTCCTGGGGTTGGGGGAAAAGCGGCCGTTCGACGAGCTGGAGTTCCGGCGCGACGTCGTGCGGCTGCTGCTGCTTTATCGCCAGAGCGGCTACATGAACGCGGCGGTGGACACCCTGGTGCGCCGCGACTCGACCGGCCACGACGTCTACGTGACGTTCCGCATCACCGAGGGCGAGCCGGTGCGGGTGACGCGCATCGACCTGCCGGGGCTCGACTCGCTGCTCAACGAGCACGACCTGCGGCGCGACCTGCCGCTGCGCGTGGGGGACCCGTTCAACCGGTTCTTGTTTCAGGCCGCCGCCGACACGATCGCCGAGCGGCTGCGCAATCGTGGCTACCCCTACGCGGACGTGCTGCGGAATTTCGATACCGACGCCGCGACCTTGGGCGCGCAGGTGACGCTCGAGGCCGTGCCGGGGCCGCGGATGCGTATCGGGGCCGTGGAGATCGAGGGACTGGCCCAGATGGACTCGACCACCGTGCGGCGCGCACTGTCGATCCACCCGGGTGACGTGTACCGGCAGGACGAGCTGTTTCAGAGCCAGCGCGACCTCTACGGCCTGGGCGTGTTCCGGTCCGCCGTCGTGGAGCTCGCGGACTCGACGCCGCGATCGGGCGCGGGGGATTCGACCGTCGCCGTGCTGGTGCAGGTGCACGAGGGTGCGCGCCACGGCGTGCGCGTCGGCGCCGGCTACGGCACGGTGGACTGTTTCCGGGTGCAAGCGGGCTGGACCGTGCACGATTTCTACGGCGGCGGCCGCACATTCGACATCACCGGGCGCGTGTCGAAGCTCGGCGCCGGCTTTCCCACCAATGGCGGGTTTCGCAACAATCTCTGCCGCGCGCTGCGCCACGACCCCTGGTCCGACACGCTCAACTACACGCTGACGGCCACCCTGCTGCAGCCCTACTTCTTCTCGCCCCGCCACACGGCGAGCGTGGGCGTCTTCGGGGAGCGCCGCTCGGAAGTCGAGGCGTACACGCGCCAGGCCGTGGGCGCCACCGCCGCCATCACGTTCAACGCGCGCCGCCGCATTCCCATCGGGCTGAGCTACACATTCTCGGTGGGCCGCACCACGGCCGATCCGGCCAGCTACTGCAGCGTATTTCGCCTGTGCGATGCCCCCGACCAGGCGTTCCTGCGCGACAAGCGCCGCTTCGCCGCGGTCACGCTGACCGGGGCGCGCAGCAAAGTGAACTCCGTGCTGGACCCGTCCACCGGCAGTGTGGTGCAAGCAACGCTCGAGCATGCGTCGCGCATCGTGGGGTCGGACCCGTTCTACGAGTTCAACCGCGGCGAGATGCAAGTGCAGCGCTACTATGCCCTGTCGCGCCGCACCGTGCTGGCGTGGCGGGTGCAAGGCGGGACGATCCTGCCGCAACGGATCACGTTGTCGGGCCAGGCGGCGCGGTTCGTGCCGCCGGATCAGCGCTTCTACGCGGGTGGGCCCAACTCCGTGCGCGGCTATTCGCGCAACGAACTGGGACCGCGCGTGTACGTCACCGACAGCATCGAAGTGCAGGGGCCCGACACCACCTACCGCAACCTGCGCGCTTCGCCCACCGGCGGGAACTCCTTGTTCGTCGCGAATGTGGAGCTGCGCTTTCCGACGCCGATCTTCCCCGAACGCATGCGGGCGGCGCTGTTCACGGACGTGGGCCAAGTGTGGGAGCGCGGCGACCAACTCGCGCCGGTCAGCGGTGTGCGGGTCACGCCCGGCGTCGGCGTGCGCTTCGTGACGCCACTCGGGCCGGTGCGGCTCGACGCGGCGTACAACGGCTATCCCGCCGAGCCGGGGCCGTTGTACCTCCTGAACACCACGGACAAGAGTCTCACCCTCATTCCCGGCGCGACCATCCGGCCAACGCTGCCCCGGGGATTCCTGCGGCGCGTCGTGATTCAGTTCGCCGTGGGGCAAGCGTTCTAGATGGTCCGCCGCTCGCTCGGTGCCGCGCTGTGGTCGCTGGTGGGGCTGTTCGCGTGCTTCCTGGGCGGGCTGTCCGCGCTGGTGGGGACGGGGGCGGGCCGCGGCCTGCTGGGGCGGATCGCCGCGCGCGTGGTGGCCGGGGCGATCGACGGCCACATCACGGTGGCGAACATCAGCGGCCCGCTGCTCACGGGCATGACGCTGACCGACGTGAACGTGTACGGCCCGGACTCTGGCGTCGTGGCCGCACTGCCGCGGGTGGAGCTGTCCTACAGCCCGTTCGATTTCGCCGCCGGACGCGTCGTGCTGCAGGAAGTGCATCTGACACGGCCGGTGATCAATCTGGTGCAGCACAAGAACCGGCGGCTCAACCTGGAGGACCTGCTGCGCCTCGGGCGCCCCAGCACCGGCCCCCAGACGCCGCCGGCCCTGGTGTTGCTCCGGAACGTCAGCATCGACGACGGCACCGTGGTGTTGCGGTTGCAGTCGACGCCGGCGCCCCAGGATTCGGCCTTGGAAATCGAGCCGGCAGGCGCCGACGGGCGGTGGCGCATTCGCCGCTTCGAGCACGTCGACGGAAGGTTCGCGAGCCTGCGGCTGTCCAGCCCCGCCGCCCGAGGCATCCGGGCGGATGTGCAATCGCTCGCCGTCGGGATCACCGATCCGCGCGTGCGCATCACCGACCTGACCGGCCGGATCACGGTCGTGGGCGACTCGCTCGATGCCGACGTCAGCCGGCTGCGGCTGCCGGCCTCGGCGGTGAGCGTGCGCGGTCAGGTGCGGTGGCCGCACGACACCATGCTGTACGCACTCGACGTGCGCGCCGACTCGGCGACGCTCGGCGACGTCGGCTTCCTCGATCCGCGCTTCGCGAAAGCGGCCGTGATGCGCGGACGCGTGGGGGTGCGATCGCACGGCGGCCGGGTGCTCGAAGTGCGGCTCGATCCGCTCGCCCTGCGCGACGGCACGGGCACGCTGACCGGCAAGGTCACAGCGATCACCGCCGCCGACTCCGGGCTCGTGGCACTGCGCCAGGCCGACCTCATGGCCCAGGATTTCAGTCTCGAGTTCGCGCGGCCCTTCATGGACACGCTGCCGTTCGCCGGGCGGCTGACAGGCCACACCGTCGCAGACGGTCCCCTCTCGGACCTGGATCTCCAG
>DATLWA010000056.1:0-4798 GCA_035576905.1 Gemmatimonadales bacterium | reverse complement strand
TCTTCGGTGAGCGGCGGCAGGGGGATGCGGATGATGTTGCCGTCGTTCGACGGCGTGAGGCCCAGCTCGGACGACTGGATCGCCTTCTCGATCGCCTTGAGCAGGCCTTTGTCCCACGGCTGCACCGTGAGCAGCTTCGGCTCGGGTGCGGCGATGCCCGCCACCTGGTTCAGCGGCATCTCGTTGCCGTATGCCTCCACGCGCACGAGATCGAGCAGCGCGGTGCTCGCCTTGCCGGTGCGCACGGTCGAGAATTCGCGCCGCGTCGCCTCGACCGCCTTGTCCATCGATTGCTTGGCCTGTTTGAGATGGTCCGCGATGGTCATTGGACGATCGTGCCCACGCGCTCACCGGCCAGCACCCTGGCCGTCGCGCCCGGTTGGTTGATGTTGAACACCACGATGGGCAGCTTGTTCTCTTTGCACAGCCCGAACGCGTTCGCGTCCATCACCGCGTACCCTTTCACGAGCGCCTCCTGGAAGGTGAGCTCGGGAATGAACTTCGCCGCGGGGTCCTTGCGCGGGTCGGCCGTGTAGATGCCGTCCACGTTGGTCGCTTTCATCAGGACCTGCGCCTCGATTTCGAGCGCGCGCAGCACCGCCGCGGTGTCGGTGGAAAAGTACGGGTTTCCCGTCCCGCCCGCGAAGATCACCATGCGGCCCTTCTCGAGGTGGCGCAGGGCGCGGCGCCGGATGTAGGGCTCGGCCAGCTCCTCCATCCGGATCGCCGACATCACCCGCGTATCCACGCCCTTCTTCTCCAGGATGTCCTGCAGCGCCAGGGCGTTGATCACGGTCGCCAGCATGCCCATGTAGTCGGCGGACACGCGGTCCATGCCCTGCTGGCTGGCGGTGGTGCCGCGCAGGATGTTGCCGCCGCCCACGACGAGCCCCAGCTGGACACCGGTGGCGGCGACCCGCTTGAGCTCGTCGGTGACGCTGTCGATCACGGCGAAATCGATCCCCGCCGCGCGCTCGCCGGCAAAGGCCTCACCCGAGACCTTGAGCAGCGCCCGGCGGAACTTCAACTCCTTGGCCACTCAGTCGGCTCCCAGCTCGAAGCGCGCGAACCGCCGGACCTGCACGTTCTCGCCCGTCTTGCCGGCGAGGGCTTTGACCAGATCGCCGACCGTGACCTTGTCGTCCTTGATGAACTTCTGCTCCAGCAGCACGGTCTCCTCGAAGAATTTCTTGAGCCGGCCCTGGATGATCTTTTCGCGCATCGCCTCGGGCTTCTTCTCCTCCACCGCCTGCGCCTCGAAGATGCGCTTCTCGCGCTCGACCACGTCGGCCGGCACCTGCTCCTTGCTCACCGCCATCGGCCGCGCCGACGCGATGTGCAGGCAGAGGTCCTTGGCGAGCGCGCGGAAGTCGTCCGTCCGCGCGACGAAATCCGTCTCGCAGCCCAGCTCGACCATCACGCCGATCTTGCCGTTGAAGTGGATGTAGGACTCGATCAAGCCCTCGCTCGCCACGCGCTCGGCGCGCTTGTCGGCCTTGGCGGCGTACTTCACGCGCAGAATCTCCTCGGCCTTGGCGAAGTCCCCGCCCGCTTCCTCGAGGGCCTTCTTGCAATCCATCATGCCGGCTCCGGTCTTGGCGCGGAGCTCGGCGACTTGCTTGGCACTGATTTCCTTTACCACGTTACCCTTCCCCTCGGTGTGAAAACGCCGCCCTCGCGAGCCGGACGGCTCGATGGGCGGCGGGTGAATGTGTCCGGCGACTCCCCGCGGTGCGCGGCTAGGATTCGCCCCCGGCAGCCGGCTCGCCCGCGGCCGGTGCCTCTTCCGTCTTCATCCGGGCCGCGATCGCCTCGGGTTTGGGCCGCCGCTTGCGGCGCGCCGGCTTCTTCTTGCGATCGCCTTCGACCTCCGCCTCCACGCCCGTCTCTGTGGAGTACGTGGTCGACTCGCCTTCCTGCGCCGAGTCGTGCAGCGGCACCTGGCGCCGCGCTTCGCCGATCACGTCCGCCAGCGCCGTCGTGATGAGCGACACCGAGCGGATCGCGTCGTCGTTGCCGGGGACCGGCACGGTGATCAAGTCGGGATCGGCGTTGGTATCGACGATCGCCACGACCGGAATGCCGAGCTTGTTCGCTTCGGCGACCGCGATGCGCTCCTTCTTCGCGTCGATCACGAACAGGGCGCCCGGCAGGCGGCTCATGTTCTTGATGCCCGACAGGTTCTTGTCGAGCTTCACGCGGTGATGCTGGAACAGCAGCTGCTCCTTCTTCGTGTAATTCTCGAACTCGCCCTCGGCCGAGCCCTGCTCCAGCTCTTTCAGCCGCTTGATCTGCTTCTTGATCGTCTGGTAGTTCGTGAGCGTGCCGCCGAGCCACCGCTCCGTCACGTAGTAGGCGCCGCAGCGCTGCGCCTCCAGCACGACCACCGCCTTGAGCTGCTTCTTGGTGCAGACGAACAGGATGCCCTCGCCGCGCAACACCACCGCGCGCAACAGCTCCTGCGCCTGCTCCAGCTGGCGCAGCGTCTTCTGCAGATCGATGATGTAGATGCCGGAGCGTTCGGCGAAGATGAACCGCCGCATCTTGGGGTTCCAGCGGCGCGTTTGATGGCCGAAGTGGACCCCTGCTTCCAGCAATTCCTGCAACTGAGGCTGCGCCATGCACTCCCTTTCCGGGTTTTTACTCGTCCGCCGCCGTCATCTCCGCTGCGACCCTGCGAGGCAGGGACCCCACAGCGAATCAGGCAACGTGAGTGTTTTGAATCTTACCGCTTGCTGAACTGGAACCGCTTGCGCGCGCCCGCGCGGCCCGGCTTCTTCCGTTCCACCGCGCGCGGATCGCGCGTCAACAGGCCGTTCTCGCGCAGTTTCTTGCGGTGCCGCTCGTCGGCGAGCACCAGCGCGCGCGCAATACCGAGGCGCACCGCGCCCGCCTGGCCCGTCACGCCGCCGCCGCGGCACAGCGCCCGCACGTCGAACGCGCCGAGCGTGTCGGTGGCCGTGAACGGCTGCTGAATGTGCGACACGAGCGACGGCCGCGGGAAATAATCACCGAGGTTGCGCCCGTTCACGTTCCATTTTCCCGAGCCCGGCGTCAGGTACACGCGGGCCACCGCCACCTTGCGGCGCCCGATCGCGTGCCAGCGCAGCTCCGGCGTCAACGCGGAGCTCATCGGGCCTCCGCCAGCGTCAGCGGCTCAGGCTGCTGGGCCGCGTGCGGATGCGTCGGGCCCGCGTACACCTTGAGCATCTGCTTCACATGTTGACGCGACAACGTCGTCTTCGGCAGCATCCCCCACACCGCTTTCTCGATCACCCGCTCCGGGTGCTTTTCGAGCACTTTCTTCACCGGCGTGAAGCGCTCGTGGCCCATGTAGCCCGTGTGCCGGAAGTAGCGCTTCTGCTCGAGCTTGCGCCCCGTGAGCTTGACGCGCTCCGCGTTCACCACGATGACGCAATCGCCGCCGTTCATGTGCGGCGTGAACGTCGGCTTATGCTTGCCCCGCAGGATATGAGCGATGCGGCTCGCCAGCCGTCCGAGCGGCAGCTCGGCGGCGTCGATCACGAACCAGCGGTGCTCGATGTCCTCGGTCCTGAGCGTATACGTCTTCATGTCCTCTGATGCCCGTTCTTTCGCAGTCGGCAATTGTACCAAGGCCGTAAGGGACTGTCAACCCGAGGGTTCCACGCTTTCGAGGGTCACGAGTGGCACGCCCTTGTCCACCGTCTGACCGGGCTTCACATGGATGCGCGACACCACGCCGGGGCGGGAGGCGCGCAGCTCGTTTTCCATCTTCATCGCCTCCACCACCACCAATCCGGCCCCGGTCTCGACCCGCTGGCCCTCCTGCACCTCGATCCGCACCACCAGGCCGGGCATCGGCGCTTTCACCACGCCCCCGCTCGCCGGCGTGGGGCGTTGGCCCGTGAGCGCCTGGATCTGCCGGGTGCGCTCGTCGATCACGTCCACCTCGACCCGTTCGCCCACGATGCCCAGCGCCCACCGGGCGCCGCCTCCCTCCCCCGCCAGCTCCTGCACCGCGACCGTCCACGAGTCGGCGCCGAGCAGCAGGTGGTACAGCGGGGTGCTGGGTACGTGCATGAAATGCGCCTCGAAGGGCTCGCCGTCGACCGTCACACGCGACCCGTCCACCGCGACCTCGTAGGTGCGCTCGGCAATGCGCACGAAGTACTTCATGCGGCCTCCAACACGGCCACCGTCTCCACGCCCGCCGTCTGCGGAAACACATCGAACGCGCGCACCGCCACCAGGCGGTACACGGCCGCCAGCCGGTTCAGATCGCGCGCCAGCGTGGCGGGGTCGCAGGAGACGTACGCCAGGTGCGGCACCGGCGCTCCCGTGAGGCGCAGCGTCACGTTCCAGTGCAAGCCTTCCTTCGGCGGCTGCACCACGACGCCCTGCGGCAGCGGCAGCGTCGGCAGAATGTCCTCCGCGCGTGCGGCGATAAACCGCACGGGAATCGCCGTCGTGCGCCTCCGAGCCCAGTCGATCGCCGCTTCGTCCGCGTCCACACTCACCACCTGCGCGCCACGCTCCGCCAACAGCACGGCCGTGTCGCCGACACCGCCGTAGAGATCCCACACCGCCTGCTCGCGGATGTCGCCCAATTGCTCCGCCGCCCAGCGTCGCGCCAGCCGGTCCATCTCGGGGTTGGTGCGCTCGAGCGCCACCGCGGGGAAGCCCGTCGCAGGTCCCGCGACCACGCGCGCCGCGCCATCGACCGGCTTCCACCAGCAGATCACGCTCGTGCCGTCGGGCAGCGCGGTGCGCAGGCGCTCCGCGTCGAGCCACGGCTCGCCCGCCGTCTCGGCCATCA
>DATLWA010000055.1:0-3115 GCA_035576905.1 Gemmatimonadales bacterium | reverse complement strand
CGCGGCGCAGCGGGTGTTCGACGCCGCCGTCGCCAAGACGTCGGGCGGCAAGCGCCGCGTGGTGTGGCGCGAGGTGCTAGCAGGCGAAAAGTCGTTCCAGGCGAACGGCAGCTGGCTCCCCGACGAAACGCTCGCGACGATCCGCGAGCACCGCGTGGCGATCAAAGGCCCGCTGACGACGCCGGTGGGCGGCGGTATCCGCTCGCTCAACGTGGCGCTGCGCCAAGTGCTCGACCTCTACGCCTGCGTGCGGCCGGTGCGCTGGTTCGCCGGCGTGCCGAGCCCGGTGCGAGATCCCGCCAGGCTCGACGTCGTGATCTTCCGTGAGAATATCGAAGATGTGTACGCCGGCATCGAGTACGAAGCGGGCAGCGACAAGGCCAACCGGCTGCGGCAATTCCTCGTGGACGAGCTCGGCGCCAAGATCCGCGAGCAGAGCGCACTGGGCGTCAAGCCGATGTCGAAGTTCGGCTCGCAGCGGCTCGTGGTGAAGGCGATCCGGTACGCCATCGAGCACCGCAAGCCATCGGTGACGCTGGTGCACAAGGGCAACATCATGAAGTTCACCGAGGGCGCGTTCCGCGATTGGGGCTATGAAGTCGCAAAGCAACAGTTCGGATCGCAAACCGTCACCGAAGCCGAAGGCGTGAGCGGTGAGAAGTCAGCCGGGAAGGTCCTCATCAAGGACCGCATCGCCGACGCCATGTTCCAACAGGTCCTGCTGCGGCCCGATGAATACTCCGTGCTCGCGACCCCAAACTTGAACGGCGACTACCTCTCCGACGCCTGCGCGGCCCAGGTCGGCGGGCTCGGCATGGCGCCGGGCGCCAACATCGGCGACGGCTTCGCCGTGTTCGAGGCGACCCACGGCACCGCACCCAAGTACGCGGGCAAGAACAAGATCAATCCCGGCAGCGTGATCCTGTCGGGCGCCATGTTGTTCGACGAAATCGGCTGGAAAGAGACCGGCAGCGCCATTCGACGGGGCATCGAGGGTGCCATCGCCGCCGGTCGCGTGACCTACGACCTGGCGCGCCAGATGCCCGCCGCCGTCGAGGTCTCGACCTCCGCCTTCGGCGACGCCATTATCGAGCACCTCGTATGAACAGCGCCATCGCCGCCCAACCGCTTGCGCAGGTCGAGACGCCGCTGCTCGCGGTCGCCGTCGCCACGGCCTCGGCCCTGCCGCCCTCCCTCGCCGACTTGGACAAAGCTGCCGGCGGGGTGCTGGCGCGCGCCGCCGCCGACTTCAAAGGCAAGCGCGATGACGTCGCGTTGGTTTATCCCTCGGCCGGGAAGGCGCAGCGCATTCTCCTCGTGGGGATGGGCAAAGCACAAGACGTGACGCGCAGCGCGATTCGTCGCGCCGCGGGCGTCGCCGCCAAGCGGGCGCGCGCGCTCGGCGCCGCGCGGTTCGCGTTCGCCGTGGCCGCGGATGCGCGCAACGGCGTGAGCGCGAAGGATCTGGGGCAGGTGGCGGTCGAAGGCGCGGCGCAGGGCGCCTGGACCTTCACCGAGCTGAAGCAGAAGCCCGAAGACCCCAAGCCCGAAGTCGACGCCGTGCAGATCGTGGTCGACAAGAGCGAGTCCGCCGACGCCGAAGCGGGACGCAAGATCGGCGACGCGGTCGCCGCGGGCCACGCGCTCACGCGCTACCTGCAGATGCAGCCGGGGAACGTCTGCACACCCAGTTACCTCGCCGATCGCGCGCGCGCGCTGGCCAAGGAGCACGGCCTGCGCGTCACGACGCTCGACCGCGCCGCGATCAAGGCCGAAGGCATGGGCGCGCTGATCGCGGTGGCGCAAGGATCCGCCGAGGAGCCGCGGTTTATTGTCCTGGAGTACCGGGGCGGGGGCGATCAGGCGCCCGTCGTGCTCGTGGGGAAGGGAGTGACGTTCGACTCCGGCGGCATCTCGATCAAGCCGGCGCAGAACATGGAAGAGATGAAGTTCGACATGTCGGGAGCGGCGGCGGTGCTCGGCACGTTCGAGGCGCTGGGGCGTCTCAAGCCGCGCATCAATGTGATCGGGCTGATTCCCGCGACCGAGAATCTCCCATCGGGCACGGCGGTGAAGCCCGGTGACGTGATCCGCAGCCACTTCGGCAAGACGATCGAGATCATCAACACGGATGCCGAAGGGCGTCTGATTCTGTGCGACGCCCTGTCGTTCGCGCGGCGTTTCAAACCCGCCGTCGTGCTCGACGCGGCCACGCTCACCGGGGCCGTCAGCATCGCGCTGGGGCACACGGCGATCGGGATCATGGGCAATGACGATGCGGCCGTGGCGGAAGTGCAAGCCGCCGGCGAGCGCGCCGGCGAGCGCTGCTGGCCGCTGCCGTTGTGGGACGATTATCGCGACCTGATCAAGTCCGACATCGCCGACGTGAAGAATTCCGGCGGCCGCGCCGCGGGCACCATCACCGGCGCGTGGTTCCTGCGCGAATTCGTGGACGGTTTCCCCTGGGTGCATCTCGACATCGCGGCCACCGCGTACACGGAAGGCGACGCGCCGTATCAGGCCAAGGGCCCTACCGCCATCGGCGTGCGCCTGTTCACGGAATTCGTCCTCCAGCGCGCCGGCGCCTGACGCTCGGGGGGCTCCTCCTGTTGCTCGCCGGCGCGCCGCTCGCCGCGCAGCAGGACACCACTCGCCGGCCCATGCCGCCGGCGGTGCAGGACACGACGCGCCGCGATTCCACCGCCAAGAAAGACACGACCGGCCGTGACACGGTCGCGGTCCTGGTGCCGCGCTTCGCGGCACCCGTACCCGCGGGACCGCTGCCGGCCGGGACGCGCTACACGTTCACCGCCGATTCTTTCGCCTTCTCCAACATCCGCACACTCTCGGACCTGCTCGGGCATATCCCCGGCGTGTACGTCGCGCGCGGCGGCTTCTATGGCCAGGCGGAGATCGCGCTGTACGCCGGCCGCGGCCCGCTCGGTCTCGAGATTTATTGGGACGGTGTACCGTATGTCGCCGTCGGCAGGGATTCGGTCTACATCGATCCGGCGCGGATTCCGCTGGCGCCGCTCGAGCGCGTGGACGTGATCGTCCTGCCCGCCGCCCTGCGCGTCTACCTGGTCACCGCGCGGCAGCACTCCACCGCGCCGAC
>DATLWA010000054.1:0-16757 GCA_035576905.1 Gemmatimonadales bacterium | reverse complement strand
GTATCTCGTCTATCCCACGACGCCGAGCTTCGTGGATTTGCGCCCGACCGGCGGCGTGTATCCCGTCAATCCGTTCGCGCCGTCGAACCCACTGCAGACGTTCGCCGAGCTGAAGAACAACGAGGACGTGTGGCGCATGCTTGCGACCTCGAGCGTCAAGTGGCACGCGATGGAAACGGGGGCTCAACAGCTGGACTTCACGCTCACCGGCGGCGTCGATTTCTTCAGCCAGCGCAACGACATCCTGTCGCCGGCCAACCTGCAGTTCGAGCCGCAGGACGGTCAGGCGGGCACCGTGATCCTGGGCAAGGCGTCGGACCTGCACCTCAATCTCGTCGGCAGCGTGGTCCACAGTTACACGCCGTCGTCGGGCGGTTATCAGGCGCGCACCTCGGCGGGCTTCCAATACGAGGATCACGATCTCAACCAGTCGAACACCGTCGGCCGGACGCTCGCGTTAGGCCTGCAGAACGTCAGCCAGGCGGCGAGCGTGAGCACGTCGCAGAGCGAGCAACCGGGCCGGTTGCTGGGACTGTACGGCCAGGAGGAAATCCTGGCGATGAACGAGCGCCTGCTGCTCACCGCCGGCATCCGCGGCGACCGCAACAGCGTCAACGGCGACCCCAGCCACTACTACCTCTTCCCCAAGGCCGCGGCGTCGTACCGCTTGCTCCAGCCGCTCGGCGGCGTGGACGAAATCAAGCTGCGCCTGGCGTATGGCCAAACGGGTAACCCGCCGCTCTTCACCGCGCGTTGGGTCCTCGACAGCACCAGCGCGATCGGCGGCCTGGTGGGGCAGTTCCGCCCGCTGGTGTTGGGCGACACCGCCATCAAGCCCGAGCGCAACACGGAGATCGAAGGCGGATTCGACGCGACGCTGAGCCGCGATCGCGCGACGTTGGGCCTGACGGTATATCAGAAGAGCGTCACCGACCTGCTGCTGCTGCAGTCGGTCGCGCCGTCCACCGGCTACGCCCAGCGCATCTTCAACGGCGGTGAGCTGCGCAATCGCGGCGTGGAGGCCTACATCGCGGTCTCGCCGGTGCGCACGCCCCAGACGACCTGGCTGGTGCGCTCCACCTTCTATATGAACCGCAGCAAGATCGTGTCGCTCCCGGTGCCGGCGTTCAACACGGCCGGCTTCGGCACGTCGCTGGGCGCCTTCCGGATCGCGCCGGACTCCTCGGCGACCCAGATCGTGGGGACCGAGGGTCTGGTGGGCGACGCCAATCCCAAGTTCCAGATGTCGCTCTCCAGCGACCTGACACGCGGCCGCTTCAGTCTCGGGTTCTTGTGGGACTGGAAACACGGCGGCGACATCATCAACCTGACGCAGCTGTTGTACGACGCGTTCGGCAATTCACCGGACCAGGTGACCGCCGGCAACACGCGGATCAGCACCTGGGCTGGTGGCAAGACCAAGGTCTACGTCCAGGACGGGTCGTACTTGAAATTGCGCGAGCTCAGTCTCTCGATGGACCTGCCGGAAGCGGTGCCGGCGCACTTCGGCATGCGGACGGCGCGGCTGTCGCTCACCGGCCGCAATCTGCTGAAGTTCACCCCGTACAAGGGACTGGATCCCGAGGTCTCGAACTTCGGCAACCAGGCCATCGCCCGGGACATCGACGTGGCTCCGTTCCCGCCGAGCCGCAGCTTCTTCCTCTCAATCGATCTGGGGTTCTGACCATGCGCACCTCATACGCCAGGACGATTGTCGCGCTGACCGCAGCCGCCGCGTTCGCCGGTTGCGACTTCAATATCAACAACCCCAACAGCCCCGAGCCGATCGGCAACAACGCGACGCAGGGCCAGGTGGGGGCCGCCGCGATTGGCCTGCTCATCACCGAGCGGGCGGACGTCACCAACTGGATCCTGAAGACGGCCATCATGGGCCGCGAAGGATACCGTCTCGATACCGCCGACCCGCGGTTCACCACCGAGCTGTTGGCCGGGCCGCTCGATCCCAGCAACGGGGCGTTCGGCGGCGGCCAGTGGACGGCCGAGTACCGCACCATCACGAGCGGCTACACCATTCTCAACGTGATCGGGACGGCGCAGATCGCCGACTCCCAGAAGAACGCCGTGCGGGGCTTCGTCCAGACCATCCAGGCGCTGTCGTTCCTGCAGATCCTCAACGCCCACACCGAGGATTCGATTCCGATCGACGTGAACCGCACGATCGATCAGCCGCTGGCACCGCTCGTCACCAACGCGGCGGCGTATGCACATGTCGTCTCGCTGCTCGACTCGGCCCGGACGTGGCTGCTGGCCGCGAACACGTTCCCGTTCGACCCGGGTCCGGGATTCGCCGGGTTCAATACGCCCGCGACGTTCCTCAAGTTCAACCGCGCGCTCGTGGCGCGGGTGCGGGTGTATCAAGCGAGTCCGTCGGCCCCCGGCTCGGGCACCGTCGCGCTGTGGGACTCGGCGCTCACGGCGCTCGCGGCATCGTTCGTCGATCCCGCGGCTTCGATGGACCTGGGCGCCTACAACGCGTTCAGCACGGGCAATCAGGACGCGCCCAACGCCCTGTCGCAGGATCCGGCCTCGGCAATTCAGCTGGTCCATCCGTTCATCAAGGACTCGGTCGAGCTGCAGACGGGCGGCTCAGCGCCCGACCGGCGCTTCCTGGCGAAGGTGACGGCGCGCAGCGCGCCGGGTGCCGCGCAAGCGGACACCTTCGCCCTGGCGTGCTTGAAGTCCGCGCTCTCGTGGATTCGTTACCCCAGCCCCAGCGCGGCCGTGCCGATCATCCGCAATGAGGAGCTGCTGCTGCTGCGCGCCGAAGCCAACTGGTTCGGCGCCACCGGCAGCAAGGCGCAAGCCATCACCGATTTGAACACGGTGCGGACGGTATCGGGCAACCTCGATGTGACGACCGCCACCATCGCCAGCACTGATTCGGCGTTCGTGAACGCGTTGCTGCACGAACGCTTGTACTCGTTGTTGTACGAAGGGCATCGCTGGGTCGATATGCGCCGCTACGGGCGTCTGAATCAGATGATCATCGACCGCCCGAGCGGCTGCCCGGCAGCCGGCATTCCGAAGGACACCGTGTTCTCGACGCTGCCGATCAACAGTTTCGAGGTGGATGCGCGCAAACCCTGACGAGGAGGCCTGACA
The DNA here is from genome assembly GCA_035576905.1 of Gemmatimonadales bacterium. GTDB lineage: Bacteria > Gemmatimonadota > Gemmatimonadetes > Gemmatimonadales > GWC2-71-9 > DATLWA01. The sequence goes on along the minus strand of DATLWA010000054.1, from coordinate 13,634 downwards.
TGCTGCGCTTTGCTGGTCCCGCTGCAGCCGTGCTGCTCATGCTCGCGGGCCCCGCCGCTGTGGCGCGCGCCCAAACCGGCACCATCCGCGGCAAGGTGACGAGCGCCGCGGGCGCGCCGCTGGCCGCGGTGAGCGTGACGGTCGACGCCGCCGCGCTGCGCGTCATCACGAACGATCAGGGCGAGTACGAGCTGCGCGGCGTGCCCACGGGTGCCACCACCGTCCGCGCGCGGCTCTTGGGCTATGTGCCGCAGACGGCGCGCGTGACGGTCGTGGCGACCGACGCGGTCACTCACGACTTCGTCATGGCGCAGCAGGCCATCGCGCTGTCCCCGGTCTCCGTGGTCGTGGGCTCCCACGCGCGGCACACGGCCGCGGAAGAGCTGGCGGTCCCCGTCGATGTGATTCCGGCGGAAGTGCTGGCGCAGCAGGGGACGACTGAAACGAGCCAGATCCTGGCGGCGGTTTCACCCTCGGTGAACTTCCCGCATCAGAGCGTCACCGACGCGACCGACATCGTACGGCCGTTCACGCTGCGCGGCTTGAGCCCCGACCAGACGCTGGTCCTCATCAACGGGTGGCGGCGCCACCAGATGGCCGTCGTCAACACGTTCGCCTACGGCATGCCCGCCGGCTCCTCCGGCGTGGACATGAACGCGATCCCCGCGAGCGCGATCGACCGCGTCGAAGTGCTGCGCGACGGTGCGTCGGCGCAGTACGGCTCGGACGCGATCGCGGGCGTCGTCAACGTCGTCCTGAAGGAAGGCAAGTTCGACCCGTTCGTGAACGCCACCACCGGTCGCTACATCCCGCGCGACTACCACGACGATGGCACCACGGTCGACGTGAACGGCGGCTGGGGCCTGGGACTGGGCAGGGGCTCGTTTACGCTGTTCGGCCAGTTCATGGACCGCCAGCCCACCAACCGCGCCTGGGCCGACACGTACGCGGGCAGCTTCACGCCCGACTCGGTCAACAGCATCGGGCAGGTGATCGTCAAGCGGAATCCGATGCCGAACCCAGACTATCACTGGGGCGACGGGCTCGAGAAGGACGCGCTCAGCATGGCGAACCTCCGCCTGCCGCTGAACGACGGGGGAACGAGCGAGCTGTATGCCTTCGGGGGCTACAGCCATCGCGAGGGCGCGGGCCAGGGCTATTTCCGCTACGACAACGACTACCGCAACTGGCCGCAGATGTATCCGGCCGGCTTCCTGCCGGAATTCCACCCCCTGGTCCGGGACTACTCGGCGGCCGGCGGTTATCGCGCGCTGACGGGCGGCTGGTCGCTCGATCTCGGCGTCTCGTTCGGGCACAACGACTTCACGTACAACCTGCGGAACACGCTCAACGAGTCGCTCGGCCCCTGCTTCGATCCCGCGAATCCCTGCGCCCCGAACGCTCCGGGAGTCGCCAACAAGACCTCCTTCTTCGCGGGCCGCTTGACGCGTCAAGAGATGGTCACGGCGCTCAACGCGTCGCGGCAAGTCAACGTGGGCCTGCCCGCACCGCTGTCCGTGGCGGCGGGCGCGGCGTACCGCCGCGAGCGCTATCAGATCGAGCGGGGCGAGCTCGCGTCCTACGTCAACGGCGGTCATCTCCCGCAGGACAGCGCCAGCGGCGACAGCTCAGTGATCAGCGGCTCGCAAGTGTTCCCGGGCTTCGCGCCGACGGACGAGTCCAACTCCACGCGCAGCAACCTGGCCGGCTACCTGGACGTCGAAACGAACCTCACGCCGAAGCTGCTGGCCAACGCCGCCGCACGGTTCGAGCACTATTCGGACTTCGGCTCGCTGGTGACGGGGAAGGGTGCGCTGCGGTTCCAGCCGTCGCGTCGCGTCACGTTGCGGGCGGCCGTGAGCAACGGCTTCCGCGCCCCCGGGCTCGGCCAGATCCACTTCTCGAAGGTCGTCACCAACGTCATCGCGGGACAGCCGGTCCAAGTCGGCATCTTCCCCGTGGCCGACTCGGCGGCGCGCCTGCTCGGATCGCAGCCGCTCAAAGCCGAGCGCTCGTTCAACGTCAGCGGCGGCATCGCCGTGTCCCCGCGCGACAACGTGACCTTCACCGCGGACGTATTCCGCATCACGCTCACGCACCGCATCCTGCTCAGCGCCACGTTCCAGGACAGCACCACACTGGCGACGCTCGCGTCCGGCGGCTTCACGGGCATCGGCGCGATCCAGTACTTCACCAACGGCCTCTCGACGCAGACGCAGGGCTTGGACCTGACGGGCGACGTGCGCGTGCCGGCGGGCGCCGGTGTGCTGCAGCTCACGGGCGCGTTCAACTACACGAAGAACAAGATCACACACATCGATGCGCTCCCGCCGCAGCTCTCCACCGAGCCCAGCCTGATCGACTCGATCACCTACATCGCGATCACCGCCGAGCGGCCCGACTGGCGCGCCACGCTGACGCCGCAATACACCCAGGGGCGGTTCCACGCGCTCGCGCGCGCCTCGTACTACGGCAAGTTCTCCTCGGCACAGCCCGGCTACTGCAGCCTGTGCCGTGACAACTATGGCTCCAAGACGCTGTTTGACGCCGAGTTCGGCTACCAATTCGACCAGGTCAACCTGGCGGTGGGCGTCCGCAATCTGTTCGACACGTATCCGGATCAGCCGTCGTCCCTCACCGACATCAATAACGGCGGCAACTGCACCGTCACACTCGGCACGTGCGCCAAGGACTACAACAACAACTTCGGCACGTTCCCCTGGGCGGCGGCCTCGCCGTTTGGATACAACGGGCGCTACGCGTACGCCCGCCTGCAGGTGGCGCTGACGCGCTGACCGACGGCGCTGCAACGGCGCCACACCACGAGCTAGCGGCCCGGCTTACGGGCGCTATGATAGGCACCCCCGACGCGACACGCGCGTCGGGGGTCACCGCTCGCTCGGAGGATTTTGATGTTCGCCCGCGCCGCCCGCGTCGTCGCTTCGCTCGTCCTCGTCGCCTTCCCGCTCGTCGCTCAACGCCGTCCTCCCGCACCCGCCACCGCGCCCGCCGCGAGTCTCGACTCGACGTGGTTTGCGGGAATGAAATGGCGCGAGATCGGCCCCTTCCGCGGCGGCCGCGTGGCGGCCGTGGCGGGCGATCCGGCCAATCAGCTGGTGTTCTACGCCGGCGTCACCGGCGGCGGTGTGTGGAAGACGACAGATGCCGGACTGACGTGGAAGCCTGTGACCGACGGGCAGATCACCTCGGGGTCGATCGGCGCCGTGACGGTGGCGGACGCCGACCCCAACGTCGTTTACGTCGGGACCGGTGAAAACACGCTGCGCGGCAACGTGTCGCCCGGCGACGGCATGTACCGCTCGACAGACGCGGGCAAGACGTGGACCAAGATTGGTCTCGCCGACGCGGGACAGATCGCCCGCATCGCGGTCCATCCCAAGGATGCGGACCTGGTCTACGTCGCGGTGATCGGTCACGTCTTCGCCCCCAACCCCACGCGCGGCGTGTACCGCTCCAAGGACGGCGGCAAGACGTGGCAGAAGATTCTCTCCAAGAACGATTCCACCGGCGCTATCGACCTGGTGCTCGATCCCCAGAATCCGCGCATCGTGTACGCCGCCCTGTGGCAAGCGCAGCGCACGCCGTGGGGCTTCTCCTCGGGCGGCGCCGGCAGCGGGCTCTACAAGTCCACCGACGGCGGCGACAACTGGACCGAGCTGACGCGCAACAAGGGGATGCCGGAAGGCGTGATCGGCCGCATCGACATCGCGGTGGCGCCGTCGAGCCACGACCGCCTGTACGCGATGGTGGAAGCCAAAGAGGGCGGCCTGTACCGCTCCGACGACGCCGGGCTCACGTGGACGCGCGTCAACGACGACCACGACATCCGCCAGCGCGCGTGGTATTTCTCCAACGTCTTCGCCGATCCGCAGAACCCCGATGCGGTCTATGTCTTGAACACGTCGCTGCTCAAATCGGTGGACGGCGGGCGCACGTTCCGCGCGATTCGCGGCTCGCACGGCGATCACCACGCCCTGTGGATCGACCCGCAGAATCCGCGCCGCATGGTCAACGGCAACGACGGCGGCGTGACGGTCTCGCTCACGGGTGGCGACAGCTGGACCAGCGAGAACAACCAGCCCACGGCGCAGTTCTATCACGTGATCGCCACCACGCACTATCCCTACAAACTGTGCGGCGCGCAGCAGGACAATTCGACCGTCTGCATCGCGAGCCGCACCGACGGCAACACGATCGGCGACCGCGACTGGTACGACGTGGGCGGCGGCGAGAGCGGCTGGATCGCGGCGCGCGCCGACGACCCCGACGTGGTGTTCGCGGGCTCCTACGGCGGCTATCTCACGCGCTACGACGTGCGCACCGGCCAGGAGCGCGCCGTGAATCCGTGGCCCGACAATCCTATGGGCCACAGCGCCGGCGACATCAAATACCGCTTTCAGTGGACGTATCCGATCGTGCTCGCGCCCGCGAACCCCAACGTGCTGTACGCCGCGGCGCAGGTGCTGTTCAAGTCCACCGACGAAGGCCAGACCTGGCAGCCGATCAGCCCCGATCTGACCCGGAACGACAAGACCAAAGAAGAATCGTCGGGCGGGCCGATCACCAAGGACAACACCAGCGTCGAGTACTACGGCACGATCTTCACCGTGGCGCCCTCGCCCAAAGACTCCAACGAGATCTGGGTCGGCACCGACGACGGCTTCGTGCAGCTCACGCGTGACGGCGGTAAGAGCTGGTCGAACGTGACCCCCCCGGGCATCACGGCGGGCACGCAAGTCTCGACCGTCGAAGCCTCACCGCACGACGCCGGCACCGCCTACGTCGCCGCCACGCGCTACAAGCTCGACGACTTCGCGCCCTACATCTACGCCACGACCGACTACGGCAAGACGTGGCGCAAAATCACGACGGGCATTCCCGCCACGCACTTCGCCCGCGTGGTGCGCGAAGATCCGGCGCGCCGGGGCCTGCTGTACGCGGGCACCGAGTTCGGTGTGTACGTCTCGTTCGACGACGGCGCCAACTGGCAGTCGCTGCGGCTCAACCTGCCCGTGGTGCCGGTGCACGATCTGGTGATCAAGGGCAACGACCTCGCGGCGGCGACGCATGGCCGCGCGTTCTGGGTGCTCGACAACCTGACGGCGCTGCGGCAGCTCACGCCCGACGTCGCGAAGAGCGAGCGCACCCTGTTCACGCCGAGTGACGCGGTGCGCGGGCCGGGCGGCGGGTTCGATTTCCCGGTGAGCGGCGTGGGCCGCAATCCGCCCGCCGGCGCCTGGATCTACTTCTATCTGAAGCAGAAGCCCGACAGCGAAGTGCGGCTCGAGATCCGCGACGCGCGCGATTCCGTGGTGCAGCGCTGGTCCACCAAGCCCGCCAATCCCCAGGATTCGCTGCGCCTCACCGCCGGGTTGAACCGCTTCGTGTGGGACCTCTCCTATCCCGGCGCGCACCGGTTCCCGGGGATCGTGTTGTGGGCGGGCGGGCTCGGCGGCCCCACGGCCGTGCCGGGTGCGTACAAGGTGCGACTCAGTGTGGGGAGCTGGAGCGACACGAAGCCGTTCGCCGTGACGCTCGACCCGCGCGTGCGCTACACGGCCGCCGATCTGCAGAAGCAGTTCGACTTCCTGGTCCGCGTGCGTGAACGCCTGTCCGCCGCCAACGACGCCGTGAAACAGATTCGCGACGTCACGGGCCAGCTCGACGCGGCCGTCGCCCGCACCAAGGGGCAGACCGGCGCGGCCGGGATCGCGCGCCAGGCCGACTCGCTCAAGACCAAACTCGGCGCCATCGAGCGCGAGATTTACCAGACGCAGAATCGCAGCGGCGAAGATCCGCTCAACTTCCCGATCCGGCTGAACAACCGCATCAGCGCGCTCGCGGGCGTCGCCGGCAGCGCCGACGCGCCGCCCACGGCGTCGGCCCTGACGCTGTTCGACGAGCTGTCGCAGGTGCTGCAGGTGCAGCTCGACGCGCTCAAGGGCGTGCTCGACAAGGACGTGCCGGCGTTCAACGCGCTGGTGAAGCAACAGGACACGCCCGCTGTGATCGTGCACTGAGATGGGCGCCGGCCGGGCTGCCCTGGTGTGCCTGGCGCTGGTGGCGGGCTGCGCGCCCGGCGCCGCGCCGCAGGGGACGGCGCAGGATCCCGATTCGAGCCACGCGGCGGCGGCGGCGGAGCACGCCATGAGCGGCATGAGCATGCCCATGGGGGTCGAAGACCTCCACATGAAGCTCACGCCGGAGCGTCGCGCGACCCCCGGCGACTCCGCGCGCGCGGCGGGCTTGGTGACGCGCATGCGGAGCACGCTGGCCAAGTACCGCGACGTGCGTGCCGCCGAGGCGGATGGGTTTCGACAGTTCCTGCCGGGTGTCAAGAATCAACCGGTCTACCACTACACCAACCGGCTCTACGCGATCGAGGCGCAGCTGCGCTTCGACCCCGACCACCCGACATCGCTGTTGTACCATCCGGAAGGCGACTCGCTGGTGTTGGTCGGCGCGATGTACACGGCGCCTGCGCGCCTCTCCGACGACGATCTCGACCAGCGCATCCCGCTGGCGGTGGCGCGCTGGCACGAGCACGTCAACTGGTGCATCCCGCCGCGCGGCGGCTTCGCGCATTGGCGCGATTCGACGGGCGGGCACCCGGTGTTCGGGCCGCAAAGCCCGATCGCCACGGCGGCGGCGTGCACCGCCGTCGGCGGCCGCTTCCTGCCGCGCATCTTCGGCTGGATGGTGCACGTCAACGCCTTCGCCTCCGACGACCCGCGCGTCATCTGGGCCGTGCACCACTGACGCGCCGCGGCGCGCTGCGGCTCGGGGCGCTCGTGGCGGTGATGTTCTTCACCGTTTCGGGCGGGCCGTTTGGACTGGAAGGGCTGGTGGGGACGGTGGGGCCGGGGGTGGCCCTGCTGCTGCTCTGCGCCACGCCGCTGCTGTACAGCGTTCCTGAAACACTGCTGATCGGCGAGATCGCCTCGATGCTGCCCGTCGAGGGCGGATACTACCAGTGGGTGAAGCGCGCATTCGGCCGCGGCTGGGGGTTCTGGAACGGCTGGCTCTCCTGGGTCTATTCGCTGATCGACATGGCGATTTACCCGGTCTTGTTCCTGCAGTATCTGCGGTTCTTCCTGCCGGAGCTGTCGCGTCTCGAGGCGTGGGGTGTGGCGCTGCTCCTGATTTGGGGCGCCACGTGGCTCAACTTGCGCGGCACGCGCGCGGTGGGCACCGCGTCGGGATGGTTTCTCGCGATCGTCCTGGCGCCCTTCGGCGTGCTGTTCGTCGTGGCGCTGACGCGCTGGCTCGGCGGCCACGGCGCGTTGACGGTGACGCCGTTCCACGCGCCGGGCACGTCGTTCGCGGGGGCGCTGGGGATCGGCATCTCGCAGTGCATTTGGAATTACAGCGGCTGGGACAACGCCTCGACCATCGGCGGGGAGATCGACGACGCGAGCGCCACATATCCCCGCGCGCTGGGCCGCGCGCTGCCGCTCGTGACGGTGGTGTACCTGCTCGCGATCGTGCCGGCGCTGGCACTCACGCGCTGGGACGTCTGGACCGACGGCGCGTGGCCGAGTCTGGCGCGCAGCGTCGTGGGACCGTGGCTCGCGGCGTGGCTCGCGCTCGCCGGGATGCTGAGCGCGTTCGCGCTGTTCAACGCGCTGCTGCTCGCCTACTCGCGCATCCCGTTGGTGGTGGCGCAGGATGGCTTGCTGCCCGCGCCATTGGCGCGCGTGGACGACCTCGGCACCCCGCGCAATGCGGTGCTGGCGTCGGCCGTCGCGTATTCGGGGTTTGCGCTGTTGTCGTTCGGCGGCCTGCTCGCCGCCGACGTGCTGCTCTACTCGGCGGCGCTGGCGCTCGAGTTCGCCGCGCTGATCCAGCTGCGGCGCCGCGAACCCGATCTCCGGGGGGCGTTCCGCGTGCCGGTCGGGATCCCGGTGCTCGTGATCCTCGCCTTGCTACCGATGGCGTTCATCACGGTCGCCGTGGCGCTCGAAGTGCACAGCAAGGAAATCGGACTACCCGGCGTCGTAGTCGCGGCGCTGCTCGCGGCGGTTGGCCCGGTGTGGTACGCGCTGACCGCGCCGCCGCTACGGCACGACCAACAGGGCGACCAGGCTGCCTAGGCCGTCGGAGAGCGTCGCGACACCGGCGGGCACGACCCAATCATTGGCGTCCACCAGCAAATTGAAGCGATAGGTGCCGGACGCGAGCGTGATGCGGCCTTCCCAAAGATCGTCGCCGACCGCGCGCAGCGGCGCAGGCGTCCAGTGGTTCCAGTCACCCGCGATCGCCACGCTCTTGGCGCCGGGCATCCGAAAGCGGACGAAGAGACTGTCGCCGCGCCGGTAGGGGACGAGCGGCGGCGCCGTTTTCGCCGGGGCGGCGGTAGCGGGGTGGCGGCCTGGAGGGAACCAGCGGACGCCGGCGGCGACGTAGCCCGCGCGCGGGAATCCCTGATACGGATCCGAGAGGTAGGCGCCGCCGCCGCCTTCGAGCGCCAGCGCTGGCGTCGCAAAGTATTGGATAAACGCGCTGGCGACGCCTTTCGAGCCGTACGTGCGGCTGATTCTCCCGCCTGCCGAGCACGACGCCACGACTTTCCCGTTGGCCGGTGACACGGTGAGACCGGCCGTGACGTCGGTGAACCATGCGCCGAGGAACCGTGTCGGCTCGACGGCGAGCGTGGCGCTCGTGGTACCGCGCTGCCACCATCCGCGCGCGCGCAGATGCAGCGCGCTGACCGAGGATTGGAACTGAATGCCGCCCCACGACGGGCCGCCGCCGATGCCCACACCCCACTCGGGCGTCGACCACAGCAGCTCGACAATGCCGTGGGCCGCAGCGGTGCCGCCCCCGTTGCTGCGCGCGGCGGCGGTGCCGATGCCCTCGACGCCCCACCGCAGGTGCGGATTGCCCAGCGGCGCGCTCGCCGCCCACAGGTCGGCGCGCGTCTGTCCGTAGGCGGCGCCATCCGGAAGGGAGGCGAGGGCGCCGGTCAGATTCGCGGTGAATGTGGGGGCGGCGTAGAGGTATGCGGGAGTCAGCGACAACGTGCTGAGGGTCGATCCCCCGGGATAGCGCACGGTGGCGAGCCCCGCGCCGACGGAAAGCTGCGCGCGGGCGCTCGCGGCGCCGCCCAATGCGGCCAGCACACACACTGCGCGGCGAAACATGGGGCGGAAAAATACACGAGGCCACGGGTTTCCGTGGCCTCGTGTGTCTACTTGAGCTGCGCCTCCGTCAGGGCCGGTGATTGCCTGATTGCCCCGGATTGGTGGGCTTCTTCGACGGCGATGCCGGGACTGCCGGCGTCGCCGGTGTGGCCGGAGTAGCCGGCGTGGCCGGATTGCCGCCCGACGCCGGTGTCGCGGGCGTCGCCCGCGTCGCCGGAACGGCCCGCGTGGCGGGCGTCACCGGCGGATGATCGACTGAGCCACGGACGTGCGTGGCGTGCGCAGCGACCTGCGCCTTGGCTGTGTCAGAGGCGTGCGCATTGGGAATCTCGCTCTGCGCCGCCAGAAACCCTGGAAATGCCAGCGACACCACCAGGGGAAGTACTTTGCGGAACATGAGTTACCTCCTGACGAAATCTCCGGCGAAAGTGCCGGAATCACGCCTGAAGAGTCCGGCAGGGCACTCCAGGTAACGTTCGGGGGAACCCCTAACTGTCATTCACACTTCGCGTTGCGTTACTTCTCGCGACATCGCGGCCTCTTTAGCCAGGTTGCCGGAGGCGGGGCGCGGGCCCTACCATCCCCCCTCAATCTGACGAGGATGGTTCGGCTGGGCGCACGGGCGGCGGCATCGGACGGAGACGTGATACGTGCCGTCTTGGCGGGCGACGCGGAGCGTTACGCGGAATTAGTGAGTCGCTACCGCGACCGCTATGCGCGTTACGCGGCCCGGATGCTCGGCTCACCCGACGCGGCCGAAGACGCGGTGCAGGATGCGTTCATCCGCGCGTACGATCAGCTGGCGCAGTGCCGCGACCCGGAGAATTTCGCGGGCTGGTTCTTCTTGATCCTGCGGAACCGCTGCTTCGCCGAGCGGCGCCGCAGTAAGCGCGAGGCGGTCGCGGATGTATCGCAGGATGACTTGCCGGGGCCGGGCCGGGCCGATCGCGACGCCGAGCAGAGCGAGACGCAGGAATTGCTGGCGCGCGGCGTGAGCGAATTGACGGCGGAGCAGCGCGAAGTGTTCGTGCTGAAGCACGTGGAAGGCAAGTCGTACGAAGAAATCGCCAAAGCGACCGGTGCCACGGTCGCCTCGTTGAAAATGCGGATGCACCGTGCCTACGACCGGCTGCGGAACTACCTGAAGGAACGGACCTGATGCGCGAATTTCATCCCCTGGTCAAGCGCTGGCTCGACGGCGAGCTATCGGCGGATCAACTCGGCGCCGAGCTGGCGGCCGAGCTGGCCGAAGCGCGCGCGCTGCTCGCGGCGGTCGACCGCGCCCCGGTGGCGTTCGATCCGAAGCTGGACCAGCGCGTGATGGCGGCCGTTCGTAACCGGCCCGCGACGCGCTGGGGTCGCGCCGTGCGCTGGATCGGGGAGGCGCACGAGCTGCGCCTGCGCGTGCGTCCGTGGGCTGTCGCGGCACTCGCCGCGGCCGCGACGCTCGTCCTGATGTTCGCACCGGCCCGGCAGTCGCGAGCGCCGGTGGCAGTGGCGCAAGCGCCGGAAAGCGTCTACGTGAAGTTCGTGCTGTACGCGCCCGGGGCGCACCAGGTGAGCGTCGCCGGGACGTTCAATGGATGGGACGCTCACGCGACGCCCCTCGCGCCCGCCGGCGCGTCCGGGGTGTGGGCGGCGACGCTGTCGCTGCCCGCGGGCCAACATCTCTACTCGTTCGTGGTCGACGGGCGGCGCTGGGTGGCCGATCCGACGGCCCCGGGCGTGGATGACGGGTTCGGGCGGCGCAACAGTATCCTCGCGGTCACGGCGCGGGGCGCCCGCGTCTCGTGAACCACGCCATCGCGCTGCTCCTCTCGGTGGCCACGGCCGGTCCGCTGCTCGCGCAGGGACCCGCCGCAGATCTCCTCCAGGGTAAGTTGCCGGCCGACGCGGCGGCGCAGGTGCGCGCCATCGCGGCGCAGGCCACCGCGCGGGCCCTCCCCGCGACACCGCTCGTCGAGAAGGCGCTCGAGGGCGCGGCGAAGGGCGTGGCGCCGGCGCGTATCGTGGCGGCGGTACAGGCGTTGGCCGATCAGCTGGGCAGCGCCGCGGGCGCGATTCACGACGCCGGCGTCGCCATCCCCGACTCGGCTTCGGTCGAAGCGGGCGCTTTCGCGCTGAACGCCGGGCTCGATGTCCGCCAAATCCGCGCGCTCGCCCAGGCCGCGGGAATCGCCGGCCAGCGCGCCACCGCGCTGCGCGTCGCCGGCACGCTGGCCGCACTGGGAGTGCCACCGAAACAAACCGTCGATCTGGTCACCCGCTCACTCGATTCCACGACCGATCTCAACACGCTGTCCGGCCAGGTCCAGGCGGGAATGGCTCACGGCCAGTCCGCCGCGGCCGCGGCCGCCGCCATCGGGCACGGGCGCCCGACCACCGCCAATCCCCATCGACCCGCGACTCCGCGGGGAGGCTCGAGAAAACCATGACACGTCCCACCATCGCCGCCCTCGCCGCGCTCTGCGCCATCGCCGCTTGCAACGAGGGGCCCCAGCTTGGCCGCGTGAGCGTCCGCCTCACGGACGCGCCGAATCCGGGGATCGCGAGTGCCGTGGTGTGGGTGTCCAGTGTCGGGCTCGTGGGCGGCGACTCGACGGTGAACATCACCATCACGCCGGCTCAATACGATCTTCTGAGCCTGCAGGGCGGCGTCACCGCGCTGATGGGCAGCTCCCTGATTCCGGTGGGTGACTACGAGCAGCTGCGATTGGTCGTCGACTCGGCGCGCATTACGCTGGCAGGCAGCGCCACGTTCAGCGACGGCTCGAACACCCGCACGCTCAAGGTCCCGAGCGGCATGCAGACGGGCATCAAGGTCAACTTCGGCGGGCCGGTGCACGTGGCCCCCGGTCAGACGACGCTCGTGGTGGACTTCGACGCGTCCCGGAGCTTCGTGTTCACGGGGTCCGGCCCCTCCCCGACCGGGGCGATCTTCAAGCCGGTCATTCACGCCACAGCGCAGGACGTCGCCGGCTCGGTGAGCGGCATGGTGGCGCCCGACACGGCCCACGCGCACGTCTTCGCAATCGCCGGCGCCTCCGACACCGTGGCGTCGACCGCGGCGGACAGCACCGGGGCGTATACGCTGATGTTCCTGCCGCCCGGCAGCTACACGATCTCGGCCTCGGCGACGGGCTTCACAACCGCGACGCAAGCCGTCAATGTGGGGAACGCGCAACATGTCACGGGCGTGAATTTCACGCTCGTGCCCTGACCGGCTCCTGACTTGCCGGTGACGGCACCCGTGTCTAGCTTCTCGCTTATGATGACTCGCGCCCGCATGCTGATGTGCGTCTGTCCCTGTTGTCCCATGTGCTGCATGGGAGAGCGGGCGACGGGCGTGCACGCGGAGCGAACGTGATTCACTAGGGCCCCCGGGCCCGCGCGTACACAACCTGATCGGCCGCGACTCCCAACTCGAGAGTCGCGGCCGATCGCTTTTTGGGGGTACTGATGGCGCTCTCTTCCATCCGGCCGCTCGCGATCTACTACGAGCACCCTGACTGGTTCCGCCCGCTGTTCGCGGAGCTGGAGCGGCGCGGCACGCCGCACGTGAAGCTCGACGCGTCGTGCCACGCGTACGACGCCGCCGAGCTGCCGCCGCCGTATTCGCTCGTCTTCAACCGGATGAGCCCGTCGGCGTGGCTGCGCGGCCGCGCGCACGCCGTGTTCTATACGCACTCCTACCTCACGCACCTGGAGCGCCTGGGCGTGCGCGTGATCAACGGGTCGCGCGCCTATGTCACCGAGACGTCGAAGGCGTTGCAGCTGTCGCTGCTCGAGCGCCTGGGCCTGCCGTATCCGCGCGCGCGCGTGATCCATCACGCCTCACAGGCGCCCGCGGCGGCGGCCGGCCTGCGCTTCCCGGTGGTGGTGAAGCCCAACATCGGCGGCAGCGGCGCGGGCGTCCGGCGCTTCGACGCCCCGGGGCAGCTGGCCGATGCGGCGGCGGATGGCGGTCTCGAGCTGGGGATCGATCAGACCGCATTGGTGCAGGAGTTCGTGCCGGCGGCGGACGGGCGCATCGTGCGCGTCGAGGTGTTGGGCGGCCGCTACCTCTACGCGATCCGCATCTACACACCGGGCGACACGTTCAATCTCTGCCCGGCCGACGTCTGCCAGACGACCGATGGAAAGGAGCTCGAGCGCACCTTCTGCGCCGCGGACGCCAAGAAGAATGGCATGCGCGTCGAGGGTTTCACCCCGCCGGCCGAGGTGATCGAGGCCGTCGAGCGGATCGCCGAACGTGTGGGCCTCGACATCGGCGGCGTCGAGTATCTCATCGACGACCGCGACGGCAAGGCGTACTACTACGACATCAACGCGCTCTCGAACTTCGTCGCCGACGCGCAGAACGTGATCGGCTTCGATCCGTTCGCGCGCTTCGCGGATTACATCGAGTCTCGCGCGGGGATCGCGTCGGGCCAGCTCGCCGGAGCGCGCTGACCATGCGATACGGATACT
>DATLWA010000053.1:0-2903 GCA_035576905.1 Gemmatimonadales bacterium | reverse complement strand
CTGGTGGACGACGACGCGGCGGCCTACGCGCGGGTGAGCGAGGCCTACAAGATTCCCAAGGACGACCCGCGGCGCGCGCCTGCGATCGATCAGGCGCTGGTGGGCGCCGCCGAAACGCCCCTGGAAATGGCGCGGCGGGCGGCGCGGCTCGTGGCGCTGGCGGGGGAGATCCGCTCGATCGGCAACAAGAACGCGCGCTCCGACGCCTTGGTGGCGGCGGAGCTGGCGCGCGCGGCGCTCAAGGGCGCCGTGGAGAACGTGCGGGTCAACGTCGCCTCATTGTCGGATGTGACCAAGGGCGAGGCGCAGATCGAAGAGGCGGAGCGGCTCGAGGCTACCGGTTAGCCGTATTGTCCAGGATCGGCCGCTTGGAATCGGTGGCCGACGTGATGGTGCTATCCCCCCTCGCGGTGACGGTGTAAACCCTCCCGCGGAGGAACGACACGCCAGCGTTGGTGATTGCGGTTGTTCCGGTGCCGTAGCGCGCGAACAAGCCGTAGAAACCCTCTGGGAGCGGCGTGAATGCGCCGGCGCTCTTGTAGGCGATCTGGGCGCCAATGGCCAACGTGTCGGTCTTGGTCGTGTCGACGGCGTCGCGAATCGTGGCGTACAGCGTCATCGGGCTGGCATTGCCGATCGCGTGCACGAACCGCACGTACGCCACTGAGTAATCGAACGCCGGAACGAACGGGTCTTCCACGACGAAGGCGTCGACGGTTTTGTTCGTCGCATTGTAGATCCCGCTCTGATAGAACGAATAGGCCTTGCCGTCTGCGAGCGTCGTGGTCACGCGCGAGATGGTGTCGGTGGTGGCGGCGTTCTTTCCTTTCAGCGTGTAGGATCCCGGCGCGATCGCAACATAGTAGCCGCCATCCCCCAGGCCGCCGTAGGTCACGCCGGTCGTCAGCTCCTGGCCCGTGGCCGTATAGATCGCCGTCAGCTTTTGATCGTCGGCGTAGAAATTCACGCCAGGGGAGCCGACGCCGTCGTTCAGGAACCGGACGCGGGCGGTGGCGCCGGCGGGCACGGGGCCCGCGATGTTCTGTATCGTGTTCTTGTCGTACCAGCTGCAGGACGACAACGCGAGCGCGCAGAGCAGCGCCGGGAGCGCAGCAGTTCGGGTCATGGGTCGTCCCGTCATGGCTGGTTGGTGGTGATCCACATCTCCACCGTGTGGTAGTTCGACGACAGGCCGTCGCCGGGGATGGCATGCAGCCCCGTCCGGTTCCAGACGTACTCGGAGTTGTACCGCGGCCGGATGCGCTGCACCACCAGCCCGCCGTTGTCGGAGAAGAGGGCCGTCGGCGGCGCGAAGCCGCGGAACACCGTGTCGGCGTAGTGGTAGCGGCGCATGTCCATCCACATCTCGTTGTGGCCCCAGCCGAATTGGGCAATCACCTTTTGCGACATGATGTGCGACAACGTCAGGGTCGCGGGGACGATGTTCGTGTCCGCGAGGAAGGTCGCCTTCTGCGTCCCCGTGATCTGGGAGGGGGTCTGGCCGGCGTCGAGGTTGCGGGCGTTCACGAAATCGATGGAGGCGGAAATCCCGTTGATATAGGCGGTCTTCGCGATCGCCTGGTTCCCCGCCAGCAGCGCGGCTTCGGCTTTGACGAACTGCAGCTGCGCGTAGGTCATGACCGGAATCTTCGCCTTGTCGTCGAACAGATACCGGCCGGGTAGCCCCAATCCACCACTCCCAGCGTAGCCGTAGAAGTTGTTGGGCTGCTGCGCCGCCGTGAGGGCCCCGAACCCCAGCACGTTGATGTCGAGCCCGCGGTACTGACCGTCGGGCGAAGGCGCGAGTATGCGGCTCATGCGCGGATCCACCGCATTCGAGTCCGTCCCGCCGCCGAACGCCGTACCGTTCATCAAGTTCACGATGAACTGCGTCTGCCGGTATAACGTGAGGTTGCCCCGGGTACGTCCCCAGAAGTTGCGGTCGAGGTTGTCCGGACTCACCCCCGTATACGACATCAGCGCGTCGTCGGCATTGCCCGTGAACGACGAATCCACCTCGGCCATGACCCGCGCGCGATCGTACGTCGCCTTGTTGCTGAAATGGTTCAGGTGCAGCGCCAGCAACCCGTGCGCGAAGCGCAGCCACTTCATGCGATCGCCGTTGTAGATGTGGTCGCCTTGCGCGAGATACGCCTGGTTGACGGCGCCGTCGGAGCGCCGCAGCAGCACGATGGCGCTGTCGAGCAGCCGCTCGACCTCCTGATACGCGTAATCCTGCGAGTCGTAGTCGAACGTCGTGCGCGACTGGTCGAACGCTTCCTTGATGATGATCGGGCCATGGAGGTCGGTCAGCACCTGCCAGCCCCACGCCTTGAGCACGAGGCCCACGCCGAGCAGGTCCCAGCGCTGCTCGGCCGTCGCCTTGGCGTTCATATCGATCAGGCCCTGCCCCAGCGACCAGTAGACGTCGCGCCATTGCTCGCCGCCGGCGTCGCTGCCGGCATCGTACCCCATTCGTCCCCAGCTCTGCGCGGGGCTGAAATTCGTCGACGTCGAAACCCACTCTTGCGTGTAGTGGCCGACGAAGCGGCCGTCGTACTGCGGCGCCGTGGCCATCCAAAACAGCATCGGCGGCAGATAGAGATTGGCCGCCACGCTCTGCGGCGTGTTGGGATTGACGTTGACGTCCAGGAAGTCGTGGCACGCCGCGGCCAGGGTCAGCGCGGCGACGAAAACGGCGGTCGTGATCTTTCGCATGGTCAGAACCCCACTCTCACGCCGAGGTTGAAGCCGCGCGGCGTGGGGAAATTGCCGTAGTCGATGCCGACCCCGCCCGATCCGCCGACGGCGGCGGTGTTGCCGTTCACGATGGGGTCGAGCCCGGTGTAGTTCGTGATGAGGAAGAGATCGTTGCCCTTGAGAAACACGCTGCCGTACGCGGC
>DATLWA010000052.1:0-3191 GCA_035576905.1 Gemmatimonadales bacterium | reverse complement strand
CGGCCCTGGCGCGCGCGGCGCGGCCGGGCGACTACGTCGCCATTCTCGCCTACCTGCCCCCGCGCCCCGATGTGGAACGGCGCCTCGAGGCCGTGCGCGCCGCGTGGGCGAGCAGCACGGGCTGCGTCGCCACGGCCGCGTTCGGGCCGCGCTACCTGCATTCGACGGGACAGCTGCACAAGGGCGGTCCCGCCACGGGTTTGTTTCTGGTCGTCACGGCGGATCCGGCGGAAGACGCGGAGATTCCCGGGCTGGGGATCACATTCGGACGCCTGGAGCGCGCGCAGGCCGCGGGCGACGTGCGCGCGCTGCTCGAGCGCGGCCGGCGGGTGGCCCACGTCCATCTGCCGAGCCTCGACGCGCTGGAAAGCGCCGTCGCTCCCTAGAAGCCGCGGCGCCCGTCGCGCGCCAGCACGAAGGCGTGGCGCGGGGCCGGGAGCCGTTCACCCGGGCGCACGCTTTCCCAAATTTCGCGGTTCAAGTCCTCTTCGTTGGCTTCGTCGGGCCCGGCCAGATCGCGATCGGGAATGCGCGACCGGAACGCGGTCGGATTGCGCTCGTCCAAGGGCCAGCGCGCGGACAGCCCCGCGAACGCCGTGGTGTCGGCGCGCCGGGCGAACGCGTTCCACAGCGGCGCGGCGCCGGCGTCGAACTGGCTCAGCGGCGGCAGGCCGAGCAGCAGGCCGATGGTGCGCAGCACCGAGCTGGTCGTGTAGAAGGTGCTGTCGACCGCGCCGCGCCGCGCCCAGGGCGACGCCAGCAGCAGCACGGAGCGGTGGGCGTCGACGTGGTCCGGACCGTTCTGCGCGTCGTCTTCGAGGGCGAACAGCGCCAGCGACTTCCACGCCGGCGAGCGCGACAGGCGGTCCACCACGCGCCCGACGGCGAGGTCGTTCTCGGCGACCATGGCGCGCGGCGTCCAGCGGCCGGCGCGTTTGCCGAGCGTGTGATCGCGCGGCAGGTAGAGAATCACGAGATCGGGGAAGCGTCCCTGGCGGTCCCAGCTGTCCACCGAGTCGGCGAACATCCGCGCGCGCACGGTGTCGGGGATGTCGAGGATGAAGCTGGGATAGTGCGGATCGGTGACGCCGCGCAGGCCGGCGATGTTCGTGTGGTACACGGAATCGGCGGCCTCGCCTTCCACCATCTCGCCGAAATTCACCATCCACAGGCCCTTCTTGCGGGCGGCATCCCACAGATAGCGCCCCGCGGGATTCTCGAGATCCTCGCCGTCGGTCAGGTCCCAGTCGCGGCGGTCCGAGTAGATGGCGGGCCAGGTCTTTTCGTTGTAGTCGCCCGCGAAGGCGCGGTCGGTCCACTCGTGGCCGTCGGCCGAGACCTCGCCGTCGACGTAGAAATTGTCGAACAGCACCCAACGATCGGTGATCGCGTGCGCGTTCGGCGTGATCGAGTCGTTGAAGATGGCGAGCTTGGCATCGCCGTCGCCCGCCGCGACGTCGCCGAACACCTGGTCGTAGGTGCGGTTCTCGCGGATCACATAGACGACATGGCGGATGGGCGGTCGGGCCGCCGGGCGGACGGCCGCGCGGATCCGCGGATTGGTGTAGGGACTCAACGACAGGACGCGGGCCGTGTGGCGCCTCAAGGCGGCGGAGTCGGGTGTGGGAATCACCGACACGGAGCCCGTGATCACGTTGCCGATGTAGCGCCCGTCGGCGTTCGATCCGGAGCCGTTGCCTTTGCCGTTGGCGACGTACAACGTGCGCCCGTCGCGGGACGTGGCGACGGCGGTGGGATACCAACCCGCGGGGATCATGCCCAGCACCCGCAGGGCGCGGGCGCCCACGCGCACCACGGCGAGCGCGTTGTTGCCCGCGAGCGCGACGTACAGCGTGCGGCCGTCGGGCGAGAGCGCGAGCGCGTTGGGGTCGCTGCCCGTGGGCGCGTGCGGCGCCAAGGTCACCGTCAGCTGCTCGATCACCCGGCCGGTCGCGAGGTCGAGACGCGCGACCGCGTTCTCGCCCGCGAGTGCCGCGAACAGCTCGTGCCCGCGGAGGGCCAGGGCGGACGGGTGAGCGCCCACAAAAACGGCGGTCGCGCGGTCGGACGGTCGCGTTTGCGATACGACCGCGACGCTCGAATCGCCCCAGTTGCTGACGTACCAGTTGGCGGAGTCGGCGACGACGGTGTAGGGATGGTGGCCGACGGGCACCGTCGCCACGCGCGCGAGCGTCGCGGCGTCGATCACGTACAGCGAGTCGCTGAGATTGCCCACGACCGCCACGCGTCCGCCCGCCACGGCGAGGCCCGCGGTGAACAGCTTGACGGTCGAATCGGCGAGCCGCGCCGTGTCGACGCGCCACGCGGAGCCCTGCGGCACATAGCGATACACCGCGTTGGCGCGGCCGCCGCTCGCCCACACGGTGTCGCCGGCGCGCGCCAATCCCAGCCAGGCCGTGTGCAGCCGCAGCGTGTCGGTCACGCGGCCGCCGGCGGGATCGATGCGCAGCAGCCCGTTCGGTCCGTAGCCGTTGTTCGTCACCATCAGCGAGCCGTCGCCCAGGGTGATCAGGCCCAGCGGCAGCGTGCCGACGGTGATCTGGCGGCCCGCGGGATGAATGCGCCAGCCCGATGCCAGCACGATGGTGCCGTCGGCGAGCCGGCCGGGCACCTGCCGGTGGACCAGGAGCGCGAGAACCGCAAGGACGGGGAGTGCCAACCACAGTTTGCGCGACATACGACAGTTGAGTTCCTTATGCGGGTGCCCGAACCGAGCAACGTGAGCGCGCCGCAATATGACCTACCGCGGCGCCGCGTCCACCCCCCCGTATTCCTCCGCGCACTGACGTGAGCGGGCTCGTCTTCCATCTCATCCCGCATACCCACTGGGATCGGGAATGGTATCTGCCGCGCGCGGCGTTTCACGCCCGTCTCGTTGCGATCATGGACGATCTGCTCGAGCGTCTGCAGTCGGACCCGGCGTATCGCACCTTCCTGCTCGACGGCCAGACGATTCTGCTCGAGGACTACCTGCGCGCGCGGCCGGAGCGCGAGTCGGAGGTCAAGCCGCTGGTCAAGTCCGGACGGTTGCAGATCGGACCGTGGTACGTGCTGGCCGACGAGCTGATCCCGTCGGGTGAGGCGCTGGTGCGCAACCTGTTGTATGGCCTGGCGGACTGCGAGCGCTGGGGCGGGCGCAGCGAAGTCCTGTATTCGCCCGACGCGTTCGG
>DATLWA010000051.1:0-2318 GCA_035576905.1 Gemmatimonadales bacterium | reverse complement strand
CCCTGCGACTGCGCGGCGGTGTGCAGGGCGACGACGAGCGCGAGCGGCAGCAGGATCTTCATGGTGAGCCTCGGGTGAACACACGGGTGACTGTATATACGAGTTTAGGCACGGAAATGCACCGGGTCCCGCAGGTTCTGCAGCTCGCGGTAATAGTAGAGCGCGGTCGGCTGGCGATCCTTGAAGTGCAGGCGCTTCAGGAACTCGAGCTCGGCGGGGCTCGCGGAGCCACTGAGCGTCGTGTCGGCGAGGAATTCGCGCAGTCCCCGCTCCTCGGCGGCCGTCTGACCGGTGTTCTGCTCGACAAACCCGAAGCGCCGCACGGGCGCCGCGGCAATGCGCGGATGCAGCACGATCTCGAGACTGAATGTCGTGAGATCCAGGTCCCACGACTTGATCACGGGATAGAGGAAGGACTCGCACTGCTGCGCCGTGATCTGCAAGACGTCCGTTTTCAGGAACGTGTGCACCATCGCCCGCATCTCGGCCTTGCCGCGGCCGCTGAGGCGCGCCAGCGTGCGCAGCCACGCGTCATTCGCCTCCTCCTCTCGGGCCACGTCCTGCACCACGTCCACCAGTTTCTGGGTGACCAGGCGCTCGAGCTCGCCGAACGCCTCTTTCTCGAACAGCGCGCGGACGTGCTGCGCGCGCGCCGGCCGGATCTTGCGCAGCAGCAGCCGGCGCACGTCGCCCAAGAGCGGGGCAGGCTGGCCTTCCAGCGTCCGCTTCACCGCCTCCTTGCGCTGCAGGTCCGCGAGCCGCGCCAGCTCGCCGGCCGGGAGCCGCAGGAAGCGCTCCATCTTGTCGTAGATGTCCGAGCGGGCCGGGGCGGGGGGCGCGCGCTTGCGGGCCAGCAGCTGCGACACGTAGGACTCGGTCACCCGGGCGGCGTGCGCCAGCGCCTTCTGCTCCAGGCCCAGCTCCGCCAGCCGCTCGCGAATCACTAACGCCACGTCCACGACACCCTCCGTCGCTATTAACTATTTATTGTTAAGATTTGTTGCTGAGTGACATCAATACTTGACAAATATAGTAAAGCGGGGTACGTTCAGCCAGCTTGGTAGTGGCAGTGGGTACGGCAGGTTCATGGAGCAGTGGCTAAGGAGTCCTATGTACGCACGTAACGTCACCCTGAAGCTCAAGGCCAATTCGGCCGCCGAGTTTACCAAGACGCTCGAGAACGACGTCCTCCCCGTGATGCGCAAGCAGCACGGCTTCAAGGATGAGATCACGTTTGTCGCCCCGGACGGCGCCGAAGCTCTGGCCATCAGCCTCTGGGAGAACAAAGAGAACGCGGATTCCTACAGCCGCGACACGTATCCCCAGGTGTTGACGTCCCTGGCGAAGGTGGTCGAGGGCACACCCGAAGTGGACGCCTACCAGGTTTCCAATTCGACGTTCCACAAGATCGCCGCGCGCAACTAGCTCGTCGCTAAGTCCGCTGGGGCTCGCTGGGAGCCGGCGGTCTGTTTGGAGGAGGGGGGCGGCAGAAGCCGCCCTCTTTCTTGTCCTTTTTCCTGGAAAGGCAGCAGTGCATGCCGGACATTCACTGTCACACCTGCGGCGGGTTCATGAGCGACACCGCGGGCATCTCGTATCAGCCCTCGTCGGAGGGCACCACGTTCATGGCAGCGCCGCGCAGCGCCCTGTGCGCCTGTCCCACGCCGGTGGTGTATGGGCCGCCGCCGTATCCAAGCGACTCTTCCTCCCGGTCTCACGCTGGCATCACGCCCGCAGCGTGACACTCAAGAGCGGGGAGCGGTCCATGTGTTCTCACAGGAGGGATGTATGACGATCACGAAGAAGAATCTCAAAGCGCTGGCACGCCGTCTCGCCGTTGCGGGCGATGCCGCGCTGGTCGAAGCGGGGCACGCCGCCGAGCGGCGCCAGCACGGCCGCGCGGTCAAGGCGACCCTGAAGAAAGTGGGACGGGTGGCGCTGGTGGCCGGTGCGGCGGTCGCGACCGTCGCCGCGGCCCGGGCTGTGACGCGCCGGCGCGGCGCCTGACATGGAAAAGATCCGGATCGAGCAGCACAGCTCCATCGGGATGCTGTGGTTCGGCGGCTGGCTGTTCACCATCGGCTTCGTGCATCTGCACTTCTGGCAAGGGCTCGTCGCGCTGATCCTCTGGCCCTATTACCTCGGCGTGACGTTCGCACCGCTGCCGCACTAGGCAGGCTGCGCCAGCTTCCCGCATGAGGACCGGTCCGGCCATCACACGCAGCCCGCGGCTGATACGTGATGACACATCCGTGCAACGTTTCGGTACGATCGGAGTGTGAGACGGATCACGGTGCCGCTGCGTGGGCGCCCAGCTG
>DATLWA010000050.1:0-4640 GCA_035576905.1 Gemmatimonadales bacterium | reverse complement strand
CTACGGGATCCGCATCTACACGCCCGGCGACACGTTCAATCTCTGCCCGGGGGACGTCTGCCACACGGTGGACGGCGCCGCGCTGGCGCGCGCCGCATGCCCGGTGGACGCGCCGGAGAACGGGCTCCGCGTCGAAGGCTACACACCGCCGCCCGACGTCATTGCGGACGTCGAGCGGCTGATGCAGGCCGCGGGAATCGATGTGGGCGGCGTGGAGTATTTCACCGACGCTCGCGACGGCCGCCGCTATTTCTACGACATCAATGCGCTGTCCAACTTCGTGGCCGACGCCCCCCGCGTGGTGGGATTCGACCCGTTCGCGCGGCTCGTGGATTATCTCGAGCGGGAGGCGGCCTGATGCGCTTCGGCTACTGGTTGCCCGTGTTCGGCGGTTGGCTGCGCAACGTGCCGGACGAAGGGATGGAACCATCCTGGGAGTACGTGCGGCGGCTGGCCCGCTCGAGTGAGCGCCTGGGCTACGACCTCACGCTCATCGCGGAGCTCAACCTCAACGACATCAAAGGGCCTGCCGCGCCGTCGCTCGACGCGTGGAGCACGGCGGCGGCGCTCGCGGCCGTCACCGAGCGCCTGGAATTGATGATCGCCGTGCGGCCGACGTTCCACTCCCCCGCGTTATGCGCCAAGCAAGCCGCGAACATCGACCACATCTCGGGCGGGCGGCTGTCGCTCAACGTGGTGAGCGCGTGGTGGGCCGACGAAGCGCGTCAATACGGCGTAGCGTTCGACGAGCACGACGCCCGCTATGCCCGCACCGCCGAGTGGCTGGCCGTGGTGTCCGGCATGTGGGCGGAGCCGCGCTTCACGTTTCACGGCCGCTACTACGACGTGCAGGATGCGGTGTGCGAACCCAAGCCGCTGCGGCGGCCGCGGCCCCCGCTGTATGCGGGCGGCGAGTCACCCGCCGGGAAGGATCTGATCGCGCGGGGGTGCGACGCATACGTCATGCACGGCGATCCGCCCGAGCGCATCGCCGCCAAGACGGCCGACATGCGCGAGCGCCGAGAGCGCCTCGGGCTCGCCCCGCTCACGTTCGGCGTGGCGGGGTACGTCGTGTGCCGCGCTACCGAAGCCGGCGTGCGGCGGGAGATCGCCCGCATCACCGACGTGCGGCAGAGCGCCGCGGGTTACGCCAACTACGAGCAGTGGATCGCGCACACCAAGCTGGAGCAGCGGGTGTCGCTCGAGGACTACTCGGTGTCCAACCGCGGGCTCAAATCGGGGCTCACGGGCACGCCGGAGCAAATCGCCGAGCGCATCGTGGCCTTCGAGGAAGCGGGCGTGGACTTGTTGTTGCTGCAGTTCAGCCCGCAGCGCGAGGAGATGGAGCGCTTCGCCGAGGAGGTGATGCCCCTGGTTAGGTTGCAGCATGAAGCTGCGCCTGGCGCGGGGAATCGTCTTCGTGGTGGTGATCGTGTTGGTAGCGGTGATCGCGCTACAGCACGCTGAAGACACGCTCCGCGGAGCGCTGGCGCGGCTACAGTCCCTGTCGCACTGACAATGTGATCGAGCGATAGCGGAACGCGCCGGTGGTGCTCGAGACGGCGCTGTTGGTGATCGCGCCGCCCAGGCGGATTTCGCCGTTGCTCCACCATTCGCGCGACAGCGACAACCCGAGATGCCATTCGCTCTGGGCTGTGCCGCTCTTGAGCACTTGCTGCGTGCCGAATCCGCCGTCGCCGCGGGCGCCCCACTGCCCGCGACGCCACGCGTACACCGCACGCGCCTCCAAAATGGTGAATCGGTCGGGCGCGAAATACACGCCGGGTCGCCCTTGGCGGTAGCTCAACAGCCGCCCGTACACGCCGAGCTGTAACCCTCCGCCGACGCCCGCGAGCACCGCCGCGACGCCGCCGGAGCGGCGGTTGCCGTCGGACAGCCAGGCGACGCCGCCGCCCCCGGAGAAGGACACGCGCGAGCGCGGCGCGAGATCGAGCGACAGGTCCAGCCCGTTCACGGCGATCGCGGAGTCGATCAGTACGACGGTCTCGTCGAACGGCGAGCGGCTGTAGGAAATGCCCGCCGAAACGAAGGGCGCGGGCCGGATGCCGAGGCCCAACTGTGCGGTCGCGAGCGTCGTGCCCGCCCCCAGCTCCGGGGCAAGGCGGCGCACACCGGCGCCGGCGCGCAACACGGCGCCGTGGCCCAACGGCATGACGGCGTACCCGCCCGCCCCGTAGCTCGCGGCACTGCGAGATCCAAGCGTCGCGCGCCGCCACCCGGCCTGCACGGTGCCGCGCGCGGCGCCGAGCGAGCCCGTGAGGTACGCCTCCTGCGCCCAAAAATCGTTGTGATCGGAGTCGCCCGCGCCGTTGAACGTCGTGCGTACCTCGGGCCGCAGCTCCGCCGCCAGCTGGCGCTCGAGCTCCAGCGCCGCGCGATCGGCCGGTGCATGCGCGCGCGCCTTGGCCACGTAGGTCTCGGCGAGCGCGGCCTGGCCGTTCCAGTACAGCGTCTGCGCCAAGCCGATGAGGATCTCGGGATCGTCGGGGTGGGCGGCGAGCGCATCGCGCCACAGCGCTTCGGCGCGCTCCAGGTCGCCGCTCCAGGCCACGGCGCGCGCGCGGCCCGCGAGTGCGTCGGCGCGGGTGGGGTCGTGAGCGAGCACCGAATCGTACAAGGCGAGGGCCGCCGCGTTCTGATTCGCCCACGCGTACGTGCGCGCCTGATCGACCATGACGTCCGCGTCGCCGGGGGTCAGCAGGCGCAGCCGAGCCAGGCGCGCCAGCGCGCGCTCGAACTTTCCGTCCCAAGCGTCGAGAATGGCGAGTCGGTGCAAAGACCGCGCGTCGGTCGAGTCGGCCGTTAGCGCGGATTCGTACAGCGTGCGGGCGTGAGCGTAGTCGCCGCGCGTCCAGGCGCTGTCGGCGGCGGGGCGCTGCGCAGCGAGCGGCGCGGCGCAGAGCAGCAGCGCGACGGCCGCGCGTCTCACCACGTCCCCCACAACGACTGCAGGGCGAAGTAGGCGGGCTTCAGCCGCTCGTGCCATACAGGAGTCTCCCAGGTGGGCCACGCGTACGTCGGACCCGGCGGCAACCAGGCGCGGACCGTGCCGTCGCGCCGCACGGCGGCGACGCCGATGCGCACGCCGTCGGTGCGCGTGACGGCGAAGCGATCGGGCGGCGCGATGCGGGCCAGCACGGTGCGCGAAGACGGGTCGGTCACGTTCAATAGGCCCCACGCCAGTCGCAGCTCGATGAGTCCCGCCGCGCGATCCTCGTACCAGTCCGCGAGCGTGGTCTCCGCGGCGCGGCCGTAGCGCAGGCGCCCGCGATTCACCCCGCGTGCGGGAAAGGTCCGCCCGTCACGCGCGATGCGCCAGCGGTTGGTGGTGAGAAACAGGGTGTCGTACACGCCTGTGCTCGCGCCGCCGCGCGCGGTTGCCCCGAAATGATAGAAGGCGTCGAGCGCCGTCGGTCCCATGCCGGCCCGCGGGATGAGATACGGATCATACCACGGGACGACGCGCAGGTCCGCGTTCGACGAGTCGTCCAGCAGCGCCGCGAATTCGAATCCGTCGGCGCTCGTGACGTCGAGCCCGGGCAGGCGGCGCTCGCCCTGGGTCGAGTCGATGGTATCGAATCCCAGGACATAGTGCACCGAGTCGAACGGCCAGGGCGTCTCGATCGCGACGTACAAGTACGACGCGTCGGCGCCGGTGCGCACCACGACACCTGAGTCGCGCGCCAACACCGTGAGCGCGCGCCAGTGCGCCGCATCGCCGCCGGGCTCGGGGACGCTCGGGGAGTCGCCCGCGTACTCCCCCAACAGGCCGTAGTGCTGCTCGGCGTCCATGACGTTGTGCCACAGCCGGGTGCGGTCCGCCGGCTGCTCCAGGTCGACCACCGGCCAATTGTGCTTGAACCACTCGTCGAGCCACGCGAAGACGATACCGCCGGCTACGCCAGCGTCCCGGATCTCGCGGGTGAGGCGCACGTCGATCGCCGCCATCTCCCGTTCGTTGTGGCCGCCGTGATTGAGGCCCTCGGGCGTGAGATGCGCGTTGCCGCGCGACGAGGGGACGCCGTACTCGGCGATCAGCAGCGGGCGGCCCGCGTGGTGGCGCGCCAGCGCGCGCAGGTAGCTGAGATAGTGCGACGGACCGTAGGCCGAGTCGAGCCCGATGAAATCGGGATAATAAGGATAGGCGTGATAGGCGGCGAAGTAGCCCGCCGGGTCGGCGGCGGTGACCCGCACACGCATCGCGTCGAGCGTGACACCGTCGTTGGCGTACTCCTTGAGACGCGGGTTGGGCGGGAAGCCGTAACGGCGCCGGAGCGTTTGCTCCTCGGCGCGTCCCGGCTCGGTCACATGCGAGAGCGGGTCGAGCGTGGGCCAGGTGACGTAGGCGATCGGCCGCTGCGCGTGATACACGTCCCACTCGTATGCCAGCAGCGTGTCGCACTGCTGCGTGAGCCAGACGTCCGTGGCGGTGCCCGAGTCCACGGCCAGGAAGCGGCCGGCGAAGCGCGTGCGGTCCCTGTGAAGCGAGTCGTACGCTTGCAGCGATTGCGGCTCCCACTCGCGACCGACCAGCCAGGCGAGCGTGCGCGCCGAGACGTCCGCCGTATAGCGGCCCCAGGCGTGGCCCGGCCGCCGCGGCAGGCGCGCGCGGCCGTGCA